>CAXMLP010000447.1:0-2320 GCA_964194225.1 uncultured bacterium
GCTCCAGGCCATGAACACCTGCCTGCGTCACCGCGGGCCGGACGAGGACGGCTTCCTCGCACATCCCAGCGCCAGCCTGGGCATGCGGCGGCTGGCGATCATCGACATCGAGGGCGGGCAGCAGCCGATCGGGAACGAGGACGGCAAGATCCAGTGCGTCTACAACGGCGAGATTTACAACTACCGCGAGCTTCGCGGCGAGCTCGAGAAAGCGGGTCACCGGTTCCATACCAGGTCGGACACCGAGGTCATCGTGCACGGCTACGAGGAGTGGGGGCCGGCCTGCTTCGCTCATTTCAACGGGATGTGGGCAGTGGCCCTCCTCGACGACCGCAATGGGTCGGCGCAGCTGCTGCTGGCGCGCGACCACTTCGGGATCAAGCCGCTGTATTACGCCCGTTCGGGAGCCAGGCTCCTGTGGGGGAGCGAGGTGAAGAGCCTCCTCCAGGACCGCGGCCTGCGCACCGCGCCCAATGGCCAGCGCATCCACGATTACCTCCAGGCGGGCTTCCACGACCACTCACCCGACTCCTTTTTCGAAGGCGTCCGCCAGCTGCCGGCGGCGAGTTACGCCATCGTCGATTCGGAGGGGATGCGGGAGAGCACCTACTGGCACCCTGAGCTGAGCGAGGGCGGCAGCGCGGACCCCGAGGAGTTCAGGGCCCTCTTCGAGAAATCGGTGGAACGGCGGCTGGTGGCCGAGGTGCCCGTGGGCACCGCGCTCTCGGGGGGGCTGGACTCCTCGACGATCGTCATGTTCATGACCGACCTGCTCCGCAAGCGGGTGCCCGACGCGGTCTCGATGGGCGACCACGTCAAGACCTTTTCGGCAGTTTTCGACGGCGATCCGATCGACGAGCGCCGTTACATCGACATCGTGCTGGCAGCGTCGGGTGCCGAGAGCCACCTTGTCCGGCCCACCGCGACCCAATTCCTGGAGGAGGTGGGGGAGGTGGTCTGGCACCAGGAGGAGCCGATGGTCTCGACGGGCCCCTATGCCCAGTGGTGCGTGATGCGCAAGGCGCGCGAACAGGTCACGGTGATGCTTGACGGCCAGGGCGGCGATGAGCTGCTCGCGGGCTACGTTCCCTATCAGTTCGTCTATCTTCGCCAGCTCCTCCGCCAGCGTCGCTTTGGCACCCTTCTGCGGGAGGCATGGCAGGCGCGGGACGTGCTCTGGCCGCTCGTCCGGCGGCGGCTGCAAGACCGTGGCAAGGCCTTCCGGGTCGGGTCCCTGATCCGGCCGGAGTTCCGCGCCTCGGTCGCGCCGCCCCGCGACACGCGCGTGCGCGACAACCTGAAGCAGCGGCTGGTGCAGGACCTGACCGTGTACAGCCTCCCCTCCCTGTTGCGTTACGAGGACCGCAATTCGATGGCCTTCTCCGTCGAATCGCGGGTGCCCTACCTCGACCAGGAGCTCGTCGAGTGGATCTTCAGACTTCCCGACAGTGCGATCATCAGGGGCGGCTGGAGCCGGGCGATTCTGCGCGACGGCCTTCGCGGCCTGCTGCCCGATGAGATCCGTCTGCGGCGCTGGAAGGTCGGTTTCACCACCCCGGAATTTCGATGGCTGCGGGCGGAGCGGGCCTGGATCCAGGGTCTCCTGCGCTCCCCGCTCTACTGCTCCCGGCCGTACTGGGATGGCCTGGCGGTGGCGGCGGCGTTCGACGCGATCTGTGAGGACAGGTTGGAGGAGCACCCCTTCATCTGGCGGACGATCAACCTCGAGGTCTGGCTACGCACTTTCTTCGGGCCCATCGGGGCGGCGCAGACGGGCATCCGGCCGGCCGCCGAATTGACGCGGTTGGGCGACGAGGCGGCGGCGACGATCGCGGGCACGCCGGCCGCCGAAGCTGTGCTCCGGGACTTCGCACCCAACCCCGGCCACCATCTGTTCCAGCAGGCAGCCGGCGGCGGCATCTATGCCCGCTGTCCGCTGCGCTCGCGCAAGGTGGCCGCCGGCGACGAGTTGCTCGATGCCATCGGCGAGGCGCTGGCGGACCGCTCCCTTCTGCCCGACGACATCCTCGCACTGAGTGAGAAGGCGGTGGCGGTGAGCCAGGGCCGCTCGATACCGATTGCGGAGATCCACCCCGGCGCGCCGGCCCGGCTTCTCTCGCGGTTCGTCAGGCGCAGCCCCGTCGGGATTGGCATCGCAATGCCGGAAACGATGCAGCTGGCCATCGAGGAGGTCGGGCTCCCCCGCATCCTGCTGGCGGCCGCCGCCTCGGTTGCCACCAAACCGTTCGGGCGGCGGGGGACCTTCTACCGCATCGCCGGCCCCCGGGTGGCGGCCATCGACGGCCCGACCCCGTACACC
>CAXMLP010000448.1:0-4853 GCA_964194225.1 uncultured bacterium
CCGGCGAGAAGATCGCGTCGATCGGGATGACCCCGATCGGCTGGCCCTCGCGCTTGTTGCGCTCGGCGGGGGCGTAGCCTCTGCCGCGTTCGACGTTCAGCTCCATCCGGAGGTGGCCCTTGTCGGCAATGGTCGCGATGTAGAGATCGCCATTCACGATCTCGACATCCGAGGTGGTCTGGATGTCGGAGGCGTGGACCTGAGCCGGGCCGCGAACGTCCAGGCTGAGGGTCACAGGATCCTCCGTGAAGCTCTTGAGGTTCAGCTGCTTCAGGTTGAGGATGACCTCGGTCACGTCCTCCTTGATGTGCGGCACCGACGTGAACTCGTGGGCCACGCCGTCGATCTGGATGGACGTGACCGCAGCGCCCCATAGGGACGAGAGGAGCACGCGCCGGAGCGTGTTGCCGAGGGTGATGCCGAACCCAGGCTCGAGCGGCTCGATCTCGAACTTGCCGAAGGTGTCGGTGCCGCCCTCCATCCGGGTGACCTGGGGCGCAATCGCTACCGGGGTGTCAATCGCCAATTTTTAGTGCAACCTCCTTGGGGTTTAGCGCGAGTAGAACTCAACGATCAGGTGCTCTTCGACGCCCATCTCCATCTCTCCGCGATCCGGGAGGGCGAGCACCTTCGCGCTCTTCTCCTCCTGGTTGAAGGAAAGCCAGGACGGCATCGTGCGGGAGCGCGATGCGTCAAGCGCGAGGGCGAATACGGTGCTCGTTTCGCTGCTGACGCGAACCTTCACGGAGTCGCCCGGCCGCACCTGATAGGAGGGAACATTGACGATCCCCCCATTGACCTCGAAGTGCCGGTGCGAGACCAGCTGCCGAGCCTGCTTGCGCGAGGCCCCGAGGCCCATCCGATAGACAACATTGTCGAGTCGAAGCTCGAGGTGTCGAAGCAGGTTCAGGCCGGTCACTCCGGGCTCTCGCTCGGCCGCTTCGAAGTAATTGCGGAACTGGCCCTCCATGAGGCCGTAAAGACGCCGCGCCTTCTGCTTCGCGCGCAGCTGGAGCCCGTAGTCGGAGACCTTGCGGCGGCGGGCCAGCCCGTGCTGGCCGGGCGGAAACGCCCGCCGGTCGAGCGTGCACTTGGCGTAGCACTTCTCGCCCTTGAGGTAGAGCTTGGCGCCCTCCCTCCGGCAGAAGCGGCAGACCGGACCGTGGTAGTTGGCCATTTACACGCGCCTCCGCTTTGGCGGGCGGCAGCCGTTGTGAGGGATCGGGGTCACGTCGGTGATCGCCGACACCTCGAGGCCGGCCGCCTGCAGGGAGCGGATGGCGGCCTCCCGACCAGCACCCGGACCGCGGACGAATACCTCGATCGAGCGCATCCCATGATCCATCGCCCGGCGGGCGGTGGCCTCGGCGGTGACCTGGGCGGCGTACGGCGTCGATTTACGACTGCCCTTGAAGCCCTGGGCGCCGGCGCTGCCCCAGGAGATCACGTTGCCCTCCTGGTCGGCGATCGAAATGATCGTGTTGTTGAACGTGCTCTGGATGTGGGCCGTCCCAATGGCGATGTTCTTGCGCTCTCGCCGTCGAGTGCGGACGACCTTCTTCTTGGTTTTACTCATCTCGTCTTACTTGCCCTTCTTCCTGCGCACGCCGACTGTCCGCTTCGGCCCGCGCCGGCTGCGACCGTTGGTCCTTGTCCGCTGACCGCGCACCGGCAGCCCGCGCCGGTGGCGCAGACCGCGGTAGGAGCCGATCTCGACCAGCCGCTTGATGTTCATCGCCACTTCGCGGCGAAGGTCGCCCTCGATGAGGATGTCCTTGGTCGAGGCGAGCTTGTCGACTATCCCGCGCAGGCGTCCGATCTCGTCATCGTTGAGGTCCTTCACCCTGGTGTCCGGGTTGACGTTCGCCATCCGGATGACCTTGGCCGCTGTCGTCCTGCCGATGCCATGGATGTAGGTCATCGAGATCACGACCCGCTTGTCACGGGGAATGTCGATTCCGGCTATGCGCGCCATAAAGCTTCCTCTAACCCTGCCTCTGCTTGTGCTTGGGATTGGGGCAGATGACGCGCACGACGCCCTCCCGCTTGATCACCTTGCAGTTCACACAGATCTTTTTGACCGACGGCCTGACCTTCATCTTCTGATCTCTCTTATCCTTCCCCGCGACCTGTCCGTCTCGGCCAGTTCGATGCTCACCCGATCACCCGGCAGAAGTCGGGCGAAATGGGTTCCCAGGCGATCGGCGACATGAGCGAGGACTCTTGCCCCATTCTCGAGCTCCACGCGGAACATACCGTCGGGGAGAACCTCAAGCACCCGCCCATCCACGAGGATCGGCGATGGGGGCACGAACGGCGATTATACCTCATCCGGCGACCTGCAAACGCGACAGGCTTGGATCGGCCAGGGTGAGAACGCGAGGACCCTCCGCCGTGACGGCAACGGTGTGCTCGAAGTAAGCCGAGAGGCGCCCGTCGGCGGTCATCACCGTCCACCCGTCGGGCTTGATGTAGACGCCCGGAGCGCCGGCATTGACCATTGGCTCGATGGCGAGGGTCATCCCCGGCTTCAGCTCCGGTCCGGTGCCGGCCAGGCCGAAGTTGGGAACCTGCGGATCCTCGTGCATGTTGCGGCCAATGCCATGGCCGACGAATTCGCGCACCACCGAGTAACCCGCGCCCTCGACGTGCGCCTGGATGGCGGCGCTGATGTCGCCCAGCCGGCCGCCCGGACGGGCCTTTTCGACCCCCGCCCAGAACGCCTCCTCGGTGACCCGGATCAGGCGCTCGGCCTCGGCGCTGACGCGGCCGACCGGCACCGTGCAGCCCATGTCCGCCCAGAACCCTTCTAGCACCAGGCCGAGGTCGAGGCTGACGATGTCCCCGTCGCGGACCAGGCGCTTGCCAGGTATGCCGTGCACCACCTCGTCATTGACGGAGATGCAGGTCGACTTGGGAAAGTCCTGGTAACCGAGAAAGCCGGGCCGGGCGCCGCCCGCCCGGATCAGCTTGTCGGCCAGGCGGTCGAGGTCGCCGGTGCTGACACCCGCCTGGCAGGCGCCCCTCATCTCGGTGATCACCGAGTTGAGCAGGCGCCCGGCCGCCGCCATCAGATCGAGCTCGTGCTTGGTCTTGAGGTTGATCAATGTGAGATCCCCCCCGGGCTGCCGTTGAGAGCCTGCTTCACGCGCGCGCAAACCTCGCCGATGCTGCCCTGGCCGTCGATCTCGACTGAGATGCCGCGATCGCGGTAGAAGGCCAGGATCGGGTAGGTGCGGGCATAGAAGACCTCCGCTCGCTTGCGGGCGGTTGCCTCGGTGTCATCATCCCGATGGACCAACTCGGTGCCGTCGACATTGCACCTCATGTCCGCCTTGGGCGGGTTGTTCACCTTGTGGTAACTCCGGGCACAGGTGGGACACACCCAGCGACCGGTCAGCCGCTGCACCAGCTCCTCGGCTTCGACGTGGAGGTAGAGCAGGCGGTCGAGTCGCTTGCCGATGGATTGGAGCATGTTGTCCAGGGCCTCCGCCTGGGGGACAGTCCGCGGAAATCCGTCGAGCAGGAACCCTGACTCACAGTCTGGCCGGCTGATCCTCTCGCGAATCATCTCCACCATCACGCCATCCGGCACCAGCTCGCCCCGGGTCATGTACTCGCGCGCCTTGAGACCCAGGGGGGTGCCCCGCTTGACGTCCTCCCGCAGGATGTCGCCGGTGGAGATCTGCGGGATGCCGTGCTGCTGGGTGAGGAAGTCGGCCTGTGTCCCCTTGCCGCTGCCCGGCGGCCCGAAGATGAGCAGGTTCATCGGGTCACCGTATGAAGCCCCGGTACTGGCGCATGATGAGCTGCGTTTCGAGCTGTTTCATCGTGTCCAGCGCGACGCCGACCACGATGAGGATGGCCGTGCCGCCGAGATACATCTGCTGCTGGTTGATACCGGTGATGCGCGAGGTGAGGATGGGCAGCAGCACTGTGATCGTGCCCAGGAAGATGCCACCGGCAAAGGTGATCCGGTTCATCACCCCGCCGAGATACTCGGCCGTCGGGCGCCCGGGCCGGATGCCGGGAATGAAGCTGGAGTATCGCTTGAGATTGTCCGCGACGTCGTTCACGTCGAACGTTATCGACGTGTAGAAGTAGGTGAAGCCGAACACCAGCAGGAAGTAGATGGCGTTGTAGATCACATCGGCGATCGGGTTGGGCCCGGCCGGCTGGAAATAGGTGTTGATCCACTGCGCCGCTTTGTAGTACCAGGTGGCCGGTGGGGCCGCGGAGAAGTAGTTCGCCACGATCGTCGGAAAGAACATGATCGAGATCGCGAAGATGATCGGGATGACGCCGGCGGTGTTGACCCGGAGGGGGAGGAAGCTGGCCCGAGCGGCGACGGTGCGACTTCCGCCCGCCACGCGTTGGGCCGATTGGATGGGAATTTTCCGGATCGCCTGCTGCACCTCGATGATGCCGGCGGTCACGATCAGCGCGACGACGCCAAAGAGGATGAACGGCAGATAGTCCTGGAACCCGCCCCCATGCCCCGTGATCGTGTTGACGATGGTGCGCGGTGCCCGGCCGATGATGCCCGCAAAAATGATCAGTGAGATCCCGTTCCCGATGCCGTGCTCGGTGATCAGCTCCCCGAACCACATCAGCATCACGGTTCCTCCGGTGAGGGTGAGGATGATCGTGATGCGCTGGAACCAGTCCATCGTGGCGGGCAGGATGGCGGGATTGGTGTGCTGGAAGAGGACGGTCAGGCCGTACGCCTGGAGGGCGGCCAGGGCCACGGTCAGGTAGCGGCTCCAGCGGGTGATTCGGCGGCGGCCGAGCTCGCCCTCCTTCGAGATCTCTTTGATCCTCTCGGAGACGACGGTCATCAGCTGCATGATGAT
>CAXMLP010000449.1:0-4519 GCA_964194225.1 uncultured bacterium
TCATTTGACCGTTACAGTCCACTAGTCGGCGTAGACGTGAGTCGCCATGAGCTCCGGCAGCGGGTCCGGCTGCTGCTCCGCCCAGTCCGCCGCTTCGCTCGATTCCTTCTCGTAGTCGATCCGGATCTGCTCGGCCGCCGCGGCTGACAACCAACCACGGTCGGCGAGCCAGCCTTCGAACTTCAACACCGGGTCGAAGGCGAGCGCCTCCTCGATGTCCTCCGCCGTCCGGTATTTCGCCTGGTTGTCTTCGGAGGTATGCGAGTTGATGCGCCGGATCCGTCCCTCGATCAGTGTCGGACCCTCCCCCGCTCTCGCCCGCTGGACGGCCTCCCGCGCGGTGGCGTACACAAGAGGAACGTCGGAACCGTCGATCTGGACCCCAGGCATGCCGTAGCCCTTTGCCCGCACGAAGATGTCGGTATTGCCTGCCTGGCGGGCCAGCGGCACCGAGATCGCGTAACCGTTGTTCTCGCAGACGAATACCACCGGCAGGCGGTGGATGCCGGCGAAGTTGAGAGCCTCGTGGAAGTCGCCGGTTGAGGTGGCGCCGTCCCCAAAGCTGCAGAGGAAAACGGAATCGTGGCCCTGCAGCTTTGCCGAGTAGGCCATCCCCGCCGCCTTCGGGAGCCAGCTGGCCACGACCTGGGAGACGCTGGCGATGCGGCGCGCGCGAAGGCCGAAACAGCCACCCGGGATGTTCCGGCCGCCGGTCAGGGGATCGTCCGCCTTGGCGAAAACAGCGAGCATCCACTCCCTCGCGGTCATGCCCATGGCGACCGCGCTGCCCAGGCCGCGGTAATGGGGGACGAGCCAATCGTTAGGGCCGTCGATGGCGGCGGCGGCACCCACCTGGATGCCCTCGTGGCCGCGGGCCGAACCGACAAAGGGAGCCCGGCTCTGCTTCACGAGCATGTGCATCCGGTCGTCAAGGGCCTTGGTCATCGCCATCTGGCGATGGATGCGCAGGTAATCCTCATTGTCGCCGACCACGGGGATGTCGGCGGTCACTTCGGTAGCCTCCCTGCCAGGGCGGTGGCGATCTCGACCACCTCCGCCTGGCTGACACCCATGCCTTCGAGGTGGTCGTAGTAGGCGTGGACGAATTCGGTGTAGTCGGACCGCTCCGCGCGCTCCTCACGGATCCGCTTGACCTCGTTCATTACCAGGCCCACGAGCTCCGAATCGTGCGGAATGCCCGCCGCGGTGAGCGCATGCTCGATGACGACTGTGCCCGAGTGTTTGCCGTAGACGTAGCGGATCTGTTCGCCGAGGTCGGCGGGCGGGATGAACTGATAGATCGCCGGGTGGATGAGCATCCCCGCCGTGTGGATACCCGACTCGTGACTGAAAACATTGAGCCCGATACCGGGCGCGGTGGGCGCCACCACGATTCCGCTCAGCCGTTCCAGGGTGCGCGCCAGCTCGCGCAGCTTCTTGTAATGAAAGCCTGGAATTTCGATCCCGAAGAGGTAGCGGAGCTGCATGAGGACCTCATGCATGGGCGCGTTCCCCGTCCGCTCGCCGATCCCGTTGACCGATGTCGTGAACACTTCCGCCCCACTCCCAAGCGCCATCACGGTGTTCCAGGCGCCGATACCGAGATCGTTGTGGAAATGCACCACCAGTGGCGCCCGCGGCGCGGCGGCCTTGATCGCGGGGATGTATTCGCGGACGGCGAAGGGCGAGTAGCAGCCGACGGTGTCGGGCGTCGAGGGCCGGGTGCCACCCGCCTTCATTCCCTCGCGGTGGATCTCGCGGATGTAGGCGACATCGGCGCGCGAGCCGTCCTCACCGCCAAACTCGATCTCCCGCGCTCCCTGCGACTTCGCATAGGCGATCGCCTCGCAGAGCATCCTCAGGTTTGCGTCCCGGTAGAACTGAACGGGCAGTTCGAGCCATTCGCTGGCGGGCAGCCCCTCCCGGGCGAGGAGGGTACGCCCGAGCTTGTACTTGACATGCAGGTCGGAGGCGCTCGAGAAAATGAAATAGGTGACCGAGTCGCGCGGGTGACCCAGGTCATCCATGACGCGGAAGGTCGCGTCAATGTCGGCCTGGTTGGAGCGCATCATGCAGAGAACCTCCAGGTCCGGGCGGAGCTCGCGCCGGCGCCTGCCCTCGAGAACGCTGCGCAGGGTCTCCCGCTCGCTGCCGCCGACGGCCGGGAAGCCGACGTCCATGATGTGGACACCGATGTCGCTCAGTGCGCGCGCCAGCTCGTACTTGTCGGCCGGGCTGAAGGCGACGCCCGGCATCTGCTCGCCGTCGCGCAGGGTGTCGTCGTAGACCCTGATCTTGTCCGCGGGCGGAAAGACGAGGTCGTGGTCGAACCGGCGAGGATCGCGGGCGAGCTCCGCGAGCGGTTCCTGAAGCACCACCGAGGCGGGTCTCTCCGGCTCCTGGCTCTCCGGCTCCTGGCTCACCGGGTCTGGCTCACCGGGTGGTGGCGGCTTCTTTCTCAGCGAGCCGCTTGCGAACCCAGGGGGCCAGGCCTCCCATGTGAATCAGCTCGGTCATGAATTCGGGGAACGCCTCCGCCTGGTACTGGTCACCCTGCGTGAGGTTTCGGATGATGCCCTCCTCGAGGTCAACCTCCAGCTGGTCCCCCGGCTGGATCGCCTCGGCGGCCTGCGGCGACTGGAGGATCGGATAGCCAATGTTGATCGAGTTCCGAAAGAAGATGCGGGCAAAGGAGTCCGCTATGACGCAGCTGATCCCCGCCGCCCGGATGGCAACCGGCGCGATCTCCCGCGAGGAGCCGCAACCGAAGTTGGAGCCGGCGACGATGATGTCGCCCGCGGTCACCTTCTTGCTCCAGCCGGCGTTGTCCGGGACGTCCTCCATCGCATGCTCACCGAGCACCTTCTCATCCAGTGAATAGATCGCGTACCGGGCCGGAATGATCTGGTCGGTGTCCACGTTGACGCCGAACTTCCAGGTGTTGCCGCGAAGGACCAGGCCCCTCTCGGCAGTCATGCGCTCACCGGCTCGCGCTTCATGATCTCGGCCGGGTGGATGATCTCGCCGGCGATCGCAGACGCGGCGGCGACCACCGGATTGGAGAGGTAGACGAGGGCCTTCGGGTGTCCCATCCGGCCGGGAAAGTTCCGGTTCGTGGTGCTGAGGCAGGTTTCGCCCTCGCCGAGGACGCCCATATGGCCGCCCAGGCAGGCGCCGCAGGTGGACACCGTCCACGACGCGCCCGCATCGTAGAAGATCCCGATGAGCCCCTCCTTCTCGGCCATCCGGGCGGTCTCGGTCGAGCTCGGCGTGATCAGGAGGCGGGTGTTGGGATGCACCCGGCGACCCTTCAGAATGGCTGCCGCGCGGCGAAGATCACCGATTCGGCTGTTTGTGCAGGAGCCGATGAAGACCTGATCCAGCTTGACGCCGATCACCTCGGAGAGCGGCGCGTAGGCATCGGGCGACATCGGTTTGGCAACGGAGAGTTCGACCTTCTCCGCGTCGAATTCGAAGACCCGCTCGTAGCCGGCGTCGGGGTCGGAGGAGACGGGCGTGTAGGGCCGCTTCGCGCGGCCGCGCAGGTACGCCTCGGTCACCGAGTCGTACTCCATGATCCCGTTCTTGGCACCCGCCTCGATGGCCATGTTGGTCATCGTCAACCGGCCCTCCATGTCGATGTGTGCAAGTGCTTCGCCGGTGTGTTCCATGGCCTTGTTGCGGGCGCCGTCGACGGTCAGCTCACCGATCACGCGAAGGATCAGGTCCTTGGCCTCCACCCACTCCTGGAGGCGATTGTGATAGACGAACTTGAGTGTCTCGGGCACCCTGAACCAGAGCTCGCCCAGGCTCAGGACGCAGGCCAGGTCCGTCGAGCCGACGCCGGTCGCAAAGTTGTTGAGCGCGCCGTAGGTGCAGCTGTGGGAGTCGGCGCCGACGATCAGCTCGCCGGGCAGGACCAGGCCCCGCTCGGGCAGGACGGTATGGCAGATGCCACCGTTCCCGACCTCGAAGTACCACCGAATGCCCATCGCCCGGGCCCACTCGCGAGTCGTCTTTCCGAGCGCCGCCGAGGCGGTGTCCTTGGCGGGCTGGAAATGGTCCAGAACGACCGCCAG
The DNA here is from genome assembly GCA_964194225.1 of uncultured bacterium. Lineage (GTDB taxonomy): Bacteria > Chloroflexota > Dormibacteria > Dormibacterales > Dormibacteraceae > CAXMLP01. The sequence goes on from CAXMLP010000449.1 coordinate 4,080, forward strand.
CCGCTCGGGATCCCACACCCTGGTGGCGCCCATCTGTTCGCGCATGATCTTGGCCGCGGGAGGGATCGTGAGGTCGTGGCCCATCGCGAAGTCGACCCTCGCCATGATCAGCTCTCCTGGCTTGACCGACTCCCGGCCCGCCCCGCGGGCCAGGATCTTCTCGGTCATGTTCATTCCCATCTCAAGTTCCCTTTTCGGTTGTTTTCGCCCCAACCTGCTGGAGGTGGCGGACGACGGCGTCGCCCGCCGCCGGCGTGGAGAGAGCCCCGCCGATGTCGGCCGTGCACTCGCGTGCCCGGATGGCGGCCACGACGGCCTTCTCGACCGCCATCGCCTGCGCCTCGAAGCCAAGATGCGAGAGCATCATCGAGGCGCTCAGTATCGCCCCTAATGGGTTCACAACGCCACGCCCGGCCAGCTTCGGCGCCGAGCCGTGGACC
>CAXMLP010000450.1:0-1609 GCA_964194225.1 uncultured bacterium
AAGCTGATGTGCCCCATCTGCCTGGCCGCCGACTCCCTGATCGACACCCCGGCCGGCCCGATGCCGGTGACGGCCCTACGGATCGGCTCGCCAGTTTGGACCGCCACAGCCGCTGGCGATCGCCTGCCGGGCGTCATCATCCGCCTCGGCAGCATCGCCTTTCCCGCCGGTCGCGAGGCTATTCACCTCGTCCTTTCGGACGGCCGATCACTGACCGTTTCGGCCGGCCACCCGCTACCGGCCGGTGGAGAGATCGGCGCGCTGCGCGGTGGTGACCTCCTCGACGGTGCCGAGGTCAGCGGCACCGACCGCATCCAGCTGCCCCCCGGGTCCACCTACGACCTGCTTCCCTCCGGCCCGACCGGCTGGTACTGGGCGAACGGGATCCGCCTCGCCAGCACCCTGCAGGGGCCATGATTGAAGGGTGCGCGCAGCCGCGGTGATCATGGGCCTGGTGATGCTGGCCATCACCGGTTACTGGACCTATGACTACTTCCGCCGCCGCTACCGGCGCTGACAGGGTTTCGCACCCCTCGCCTATTCGTTCGCCCCCTGGAGTTTGTCCCGGATCGCGTCCAGTCTCTCGAACTTGTCGAGCGGGGGCTTGCGTGCCTTCTCTGGGTATTTGGCCACCTGAACCGCCTCCAAAAGCAGATCCATCTCGTCCGGTGAGAAATGAAGCGTCCGGAGAAGCTTTTCGACCTGCGGGCGCCGGTCGAGGACCTCGGCCAGCGGGTCGTCGGTGACGGCCTCGACCACTTCCGGGCGGGTTGGGCGGAAGAGTTCCTCGGATCCAACGAGTGAAACTCGCTTGAATTTGGTCATATCCCTTTACCTGTCAGATGCTTGCCGGTTAGGACGTGCTTACTGGGGTCTTGCCATCGGCGAGGACTGCCTTGGCGAGGGCGCGGTAGGCGTTGGCGCCATCCGAGCTGCCCGCGTACTGGAGGATTGACTCGCCGGCCAGCGGGGACTCGGCGAAACGGATCGAGTCCTTGATCGCGAACGGGAAGACGGTGTCGCCGAAGTGGTCGCGGACCAGTTGGAGAACCTCCTGCGAGTGCAGGGTACGGCCCTTGAAGATCGTCGGCAAGATGCCGTCGACCCGGAGCTGCGGGTTCAACTTGGCCCGGACGCGGTTGATCGTGTTGAGAAGCTGCTGCATTCCCTTCATCCCGAAGTACTCGCACTGGAGAGGGATGATCACCTCATCCGAGGCAACGAAGGCGTTCAGGGTGAGCAGCGAGAGCGAGGGTGGGCAGTCGATGATGATGAAGTCGTAGCGGCGCTTGGCGGGCTGCAGCTTCTCTTTCAGGACTCCCTCTCGACCGATCTCGTTGAAGAGCTGACCCTCGGCGCCGGCGAGTTCGATATTCGCCGGCACGAAGTGGACGCCCATCCCCTCCGAGACCTGGATCACGTCGTTGGCAGACGTTTCGGGGTCCACCAGCAGGTTGTAAATGGTCTTGTGGATATCGTCCGGGGACTTGACGCCCATGTTGATGGTGAGATGGGCCTGGGCGTCGAGGTCGATCAGCAGGACACGCTGGCCGAGCTCGGCGAGGGCCGCTCCCAGGTTCACCGCGGTGGTCGTCTTGCCGACGCCGCC
>CAXMLP010000451.1:0-2721 GCA_964194225.1 uncultured bacterium
GCGGTAGATGAGATGAGTGGCGCCCCTGCTCGCGGCACGCCTGCCGGTTTCGATGGAATCGGTCAGGGCCATCAGCAACGGGGGGCTCAGGTTGGCGAAGAGACGCCCTCGGTCGGCGAGCTGGGGGCAGCCTCAACCCGACGAGGCATCCGGCCGGCCAGGAAGGCCTTGCGTCCGGCGTCCACGCCAAGGCGGAGCGCCTCCGCCATGAGGGCGGGCGACGAGGCGGCGGCGACAGCGGTGTTGACCAGCACGGCCGCAGCACCCAGCTCCATCGCCTGGGCGGCGTCGGAGGGGACCCCGATGCCGGCGTCGACCACGACCGGAATCCGGGCGTTCTCGATGATGATCCGGATCTGGGTCAGCGTCTCGAGTCCCCGCCCCGATCCGATCGGGGAACCGAGGGGCATGACGGTGACCGTCCCGATCTCCTCCAGCTTCATGGCCAGGATCGGATCGGCGTTGATGTAGGGGAGTACCGCGAAATTTTCGGAGACCAGGATGCGAGCTGCCTTGAGGGTCTCCTCCGGGTCGGGCAGCAGGTAGCGCGGGTCAGGTATCACCTCGAGCTTCACCCAGTCGGACAACCCCATCGACCGGGCGAGGCGGGCGATTCGCACGGCCTCCTCCGCGGTCCGGCTTCCAGCCGTGTTGGGCAGGATGCGGTAGCGCTTCCAATCGATGACGTCCAGGATCGTCTTGGCGTTCGGGTCGTCGAGGTCGAGGCGGCGGAGCGCGACCGTGACCAGCTCGCAGCCCGACGCGTCGAGCGCGGCCAGCATCTCGGCGTCGGTCCGGTACTTGCCGGTCCCCAGGAAGAGCCGCGAGCGCAACGGCTGCCCGGCGATGACGAGGCTGTCCCGGGCCAGCGTCTGCATGAAATTCAAGCTTAGACTTAGAGCGGCCGGCGGCTCGGCACACCCGGCCGGCGGGGGTAGGCCGCGGGAGTCGGGTGATCCTTCTGGACCACGACCACCTCGCCGAGGGCGCGGGCAGTTGAGGGCGCCGCGGAGATCGCTAGCAGACGCCCGCCCAGCACTTCGATGACGGGTCCGGCGGCGGCGGCCTCAGCGGCGGCCGCCACTTTCATGGCGAGAAGCCGGCCACCCACAGCCACGAACGGCAGGCAGAGCTCCGCCAGGACCGGCATCGCCGCCAATGCCCGGGCGGTGACGATGTCGTAAACCTCACGGTGGCGCGGATCATGGCCGGCCAGCTCAGCTCGCTGAGCCACCACCTCGACTCCGGTCAGGCCGAGCCGGGCGACGGCCTGGACGAGGAAGGCCGCCTTGCGTTTGTTTGCCTCCAGCAGGGTGACGGCCAGCTCCGGGCGCGCCAGCTTCAGCGGCAGGCCGGGGAGGCCGCCCCCGCTGCCGACGTCCAGGAGGCGGAGAGGGCCCGGGGGCATGAAGTCCAGGAGCACAAGGCAGTCGTCAAGGAGGGCCCGGTCCGGCCGCGAGACGAGACCGGGCCAGCGGGAGATCAGGTCCAATAGAATCTCGTTCATGCCCATCTACGAGTATTCATGCGGCGACTGCGCGGGCAAGTTCGATGTGCTGACCTCCTTCGCGAACCGCGACAAGCAGAAGATCTGTCCCCATTGCGAATCCAGCCGCACCCGGGTCCAGGTCTCCGTCTTCGCGGCCTTCGGTGCGTCCGAACCGGGCGTCGCGCCGACCAGCCTGGCCGGCGGCGGCGGTTGCGGCCCCGGTTGCTGCGGCGGCGCCTGCTCGGCCAACTGACCGCGCTCTGACCACCAAAGCCATCCCGACAAGTTCCGCTCCGGGCAGCTGAAGTGCTCTTCCCGATCACCTATCGGGTCAACCAGCTCGGCCACATGGAGGTCGGCGGCTGCGACCTCGTCGAGCTGGCTGCCAGCCACGGCACCCCGCTCTACATCTACGACGAGGACACCGTTCGCCAGCGGGCTGCCGAGTTCGTTAGCGCAATGGGCGAAGCGGGCGAGGTGCTCTACTCCGCCAAGGCCTTTGCCAGCCCTGCCTTCCTGGGGGTGGTCGCCGAGGAGGGGATGGGCCTCGATGTGGTTTCCGCCGGTGAGCTCAATCTCGCACTGAAGTCGGGTTTTCCCGCCGACCGGATCTATTTCCTGGGCAATAACAAGACAGCTGATGAGCTCGACTTTGCCTTCCGGTCCGGCTGCACACTCGTGATCGACGGCGGCTACGAGTTCGAGCTCCTGCGCCGGGTGATCCCCGCCGGGCGCCGGATGCGGGCCGAGCTGCGGCTCTCTCCGGGCATCAAACCCGATACTCACGACTTCATCTCCACGGGCCAGCTTGACTCCAAGTTCGGCTTCTCGATCGAGAACGGCCAGGCCCGGGCGGCCATCGAGCAGGCGCTCGATCATGCCGGGCTCGAGCTGGTCGGTCTCCACTCCCACATCGGATCCCAGATCTTCGACCTTCGCGGCCATGCCGCGGCGATGGAGGTCATGCTCGACCTGCTGGTGGAGCTCAAGCGGGACCTTGGCTACGAGCCCCGCCACCTCGGGGCGGGCGGGGGTTTGGGGATCGCCTACACGAGGGATGACGACCCGCCCACGCCCCGCGAATTCGTTGAAACGATCCGCTCCAGCCTTGAGGCCGGCGCAGCTCGCCGCCGGCTGGCGGTGCCCGGCCTCGTCATCGAGCCGGGCCGGTCGATCGCCGGCCCCGCCGGCGTGACGCTTTACAGCGTGGGCTCGATCAAGGATATCCCCGG
>CAXMLP010000452.1:0-3184 GCA_964194225.1 uncultured bacterium
TCATTTGACCGTTACAGTCCACTAGCCCCGCGCGCGACGGCGGCGGAGTCCGCGGATCAAGATCAGGCTCAGGCCGATGCCGATCGCCATCGGCACCACCGCGAGGTAGACCCCAACCCAGTCGCTCACATCCACGGAAATCAGGATGACCGGTTTGAGCCTCGAGAAACGTCAACGAACTGTAAGCAGTTCCACGATTTGGTCGGTCGTCTCGGCGACCGGTACCCCGGCGGCCTCGAATGCCTCGACCTTGCTCTTGGCAGTCCCCTTGTTGCCGGACACGATCGCTCCAGCGTGACCCATCCGCTTGCCCTCAGGCGCCGTCCGGCCGGAGATGAAGGCGGTCGTCCGCAGGCGGCTGTGCCGCAACAATTCCGCGGCCTTCTCCTCGTCGGAGCCTCCGATCTCACCAATGATGACCAGGTGGGTTGTCGCCGCATCCTTTTCAAACTGCGTCACGACGTCGCTGAAGGAGAGGCCGAGGACGGGATCCCCGCCGATGCCGACGACGGTCGATTGGCCCAGGCCGGCTTTTGTCAGGGCGGCCATCGCCTCGTACGTGAGGGTGCCGCTCCGCGACACGAGGCCGACATGGCCGGCGCTTGAGATCTGCGCGGGGATGATCCCGATCTTGCCCACCCCGGGGGTGATCAGGCCTGGGCAATTGGGTCCGAGCAAAAGCGTCTGCGGGAAGCTGAGCAGGTAGTGCTTCACCCGGATCATGTCCTGGATCGGGATGCCCTCGGTGATGCAGACGATCAGCCCGATACCTGCGTCGGCCGCCTCCATGATGGCGTCGGCCGCAAAGGGCGGCGGGACGAAGATTCCTGTCGCATTCGCTCCAGTGGCGGAGACGGCCTCGGCGACCGTGTTGAAGAGGGGCACGCCGACGGCCTCGCCGCCACCCTTGCCGGGACTGACTCCACCGACGAGGGCGGTCCCCATCTCTTTCATCCGCTCCGCGTGAAAGCCTCCCTCCCGCCCGGTGATGCCCTGGACGATGACCTTGCTGTTCCGGTCGAGAAGGATCATCGGGTTGCCGCCACGATCTTCTGGGCGGCCTCCCAGCCGTTGTCACCGGGCTCGATGCCGTTCTCCCGCAGAATTCGCTTGCCCTCATCCTCCTGGGTGCCCGAGAGCCGGACAACCAGCGGTAGCTTCATTGCCAGGGCCGAACGCGCCTCGACAACCCCCCGGGCGACCTCGTCGGCGCGGGTGATGCCACCGAACACATTGATCAGCACTCCCTTCACGTTGGGATTCATGAGGATCACCTGGAGCGCGTTTTGAACCACCTCTGCCTTGGCGCCTCCGCCGATGTCACAGAAGTTGGCGGCACGGCCGCCGGCACGCTGTACGAGGTCGAGGGTCCCCATGCAGAGGCCGGCGCCATTGCCCACGATCCCGATCTCGCCATCGAGCGACACGTAGGTGAGGTTGCGCTTCTTGGCCTCGACCTCGTACCGGTCCCCCTCGAGCATCTCGGCGAACCTCTCCTCGAGGTCGCGGTGCCGGAACGCGGCGTTCTCATCGGTCTCCAGCTTGGCGTCGCCGGCCAGGATCTGCCCGTCCCTGGTCAGCACCAGCGGGTTTATCTCAGCGGTGATCGCATCCTGCTCCGGGATGGCCCGATAGAGCTGCTTGATGACCTTGGTCAGGGGCCCGACCAGATCGCCCAACCCGGCCTCGAACACGAGGCGCCGGAGCTCGAAGTCGAGCGGTCCCCGCCAGGGGTTGGGGTAGAGCTTGGCGATCGCGGTTGGGCTCTCCTCGGCCACAGCCTCGATGTCCATGCCCCCCCGGGCTGAGAGCATCAGGATGTTGGCTCGGTTGTCCCTGTCGACGGTGAAGCCGAGGTAGATCTCTCGATCGATGTCGAGCGCGCCCTCGCAATAGACCAGCGGCACCCGGAAGCCCTTGATGTCCATACCGATGATCTGCTCGGCCGCCAGCCGGGCTTGCGCGGGAGTCTGAGCGAGCTTGATCCCGCCCGCCTTGCCGCGGCCGCCGACGGGAACCTGTGCCTTGATGGCGACGGGCCCGATCTCACTGCAGGCGGCCGCCGCCTCATCCGGAGTGCGCGCCACCTTGCCCGGCGGGATCGCGATTCCAAATGAGGCAAGCACCTCTTTGGCCTGGTATTCGAGCAGCTTCATGCATTGACCTCCGCCGGGTGAGAGACGACGGCGGTAAATGCTAGGCGCCGCGCCGATCCGCCGGAGCGGGCTCGGAAAGGTGCTTCTCGTAGCACACGCTCGTCGCGGAGGTGAGGTATTCCCCCCAGCAGCCGACCCTGGCGAAGCCGCTGCGCAGGTAGAGCCTGATCGCCGCCTCCTGGTGGATACCAGTTTCCAGCACCAGGCGCTTGACGCCGCGACGCCGGGCCTCCTCCTCCAGGCTGGTGAGCACCGACCAGCCGACACCCCTGCCACGCTGGTCGGGCGCGGCGTACATCCGCTTCACCTCGGCGGTCTCGCGATCAAGAAATCGGAGGGCGCCGCAGCCCACCGCGCGGCCGGCCTCGCGAGCCACCAGGAAGATGCCGCCCCCGCTCGCCACGTGCTCCGGCTTGAAGTTGGGGCCGAAGCGCTGGTCGGGCGAATAGAGGGCGGCCAGGTCAGCATCGAGAGCCGCCACCAGGCTCTGAGCCTCATCGGAATCAAATGGCTCGGCCGCCACCGAGAGCATCAGGCGTCGGCCTCCACTAACCCCCGCTGGATTCAGCCTTCCGGGCCAATCCGTCGAGGACCTTGTCAAAGTCCTTGGCGACCTGGCCGCCCATCATCGGGCCGTAGAGCCAGCCCATCGCGCCGACGACCTTGACCGCCTGGCTGACCCGGGTCGCCTGGCCGGCAGGCTCGACCCGACAGTGGAACCTGAACCTTGAGCCTGGGATCACCGCCGTCTCCAGCGTGAAGGACCGGCCCGCCTGGTAATCGACGATCTCCATATTGTGGTGCTGCCCGGCGGGCGTATTCATCACCCCCCGGCGCCCGAGCGCGATCGGACTCTCCATCTCCATGCTGCTGACATTCGGGTTCCATTCATGCCAGGTGGCCGGGTCGGACCAGATCGCCCAAACCCGGTGCGCCGGCGCCGCGACATCGCGTGATTTCCCGTACTCGGCCATCGCCACCCACCCTCCTGGCTCAGGCGTCGGAGGAACCGGCGCCCTGCCGAGGGT
>CAXMLP010000453.1:0-4799 GCA_964194225.1 uncultured bacterium
CAGGTTGATGAAGTACATGCCCTCGACCAGTCCGATGATCAGGAACATGATGCCGCTGAGCCGGCCCTGGGCCTCGGGCTGACGAGCCACCCCGGCGATGGTGGCATTGCCGGCGAGACCGTCGCCGATGGCCGCGCCGATGGCCCCTCCGCCGAGAGCCAGGCCGGCGGCGATGAGAGCACCGGCGATTGCGATGGCATGAGGCATTTAGTGGTTTCCTCCTTCTACTGCGGGAAGTGAACGGGGTTGTGACGATTTCGCGCTGTCGTGGGCCTCGCTGGGCTGACTGGAGTGATCGCCGTGCTCCAGCCCCTCCCTGGCCATCTCGAAGTAGATGATCGTGAGCAACATGAAAATGAAGGCCTGGATGGCCCCTATGAAGAGGACGTCAAAGAGCTTCCAGCCGGCGGTGATCACCGCTGAGACGCCTGACCAGACCGGCCCGCCGAAGGGAATCTGGGGAAGCAGAACGGTGAGCACGTAGAGCATGAGCAATCCGCCGAAGATGTTCCCGAAGAGCCGCAGCGCGAGAGTGAGCGGCTTGGCGATCTCCTCGATGATGTTGAGTGGAGTGAACAGGACCCGGGCCCAGATCGGCATGTCAAATGGCTTGGTGAACCGCCGCAGGTAGCCGCGGAAACCGAGCACGCGGATGCTGTACCACTGCACCACGACGATCACCACCACGGCCATCGCGGCGGTCTGATTGAGATCGCTGTTGGCGGGGTGAAGGGGTGCCGGGATGGGGAAGAAATCGATCCAGTTGGCGATCAGGATGTAGAAGAAGATCGTCAGCGCGAGAGGGATGACGAAGGCGGCATCCTCGTCGATGTGAACCACCTGGCCCCGCACGTAGCCGTAGACCGTCTCCAAAGCCAACTGCAGCTTTCCGGGCACCCCGTGACTGACGCGGTAGGAGATCGCCAGCACGATGATCATCGTCAGCACGATGGCGAGGGCGCTGGAGGCCAGGCTGTCCCAGCTCAGCACGCAAAAGATTCCCGATCCGCAGACCTGGATTGTGGGGTGGTCGACCGGGGGGCCCTCGACTAGCAATTTCATCATTGCGAACGACCAGCCCGAACCGTCTCCCGCGCCGCGGCGGCGGCAAGAACGAATTGGGCAGCGGCCAGGCCCGCCAGCGACCAGATGACCACGTCAAGGCCGAGAAGGAGGCCCGCCGCCAGGCCGGCCGCGCTGATCACCGCCAGCCGGCCCAGGCTGGTGGCCCGGAAGGAGATCGCGGCTCCGAGTGCGCGCTCAGCGAGCAGGCCGTTGCTGCTCCCGATCAGCAGACCCGCGGCGAGTGCGATGCCCGCTCTCGGCTGGCCGAGCAGCAGCGAGGCAATCGCTGCCACGGCAGCGATCACCGCGCAGGCGGTCAGGGTCGTTTTGACAGGATTTCCGGTGCTCATAGGAAGCGTTTGAACCTCGAGTAGCCGGCGAAGATCGCCGCCACCACCCCGATGGCGAGTCCGATCAGAAAGAATACCGGGCCCGAGTGCGCGAGGTGGTCAACTCCCAGCCCGACCAGCATCGGCACGATCACGGCGCCGGCCAGCATCGCCCCCAGGCCGGCCAGATCCCCGCGCGACGGCCCGCTCGACGGGCTGCTGCTCATTCCAGCTCGGGTTTGGAGATGAGGCGGCCGAAGCCGGGCACCGGCAGCTTCCGGTTGACGTCCTGGAGGCGCTCCCCGAGGACGGTGGAGAGGACCACCACCAGCGCCACGACCATCACCGAGAGGATCCGCTTGTGTCCGAAGAGCATCAGGCCCAGGGCCCCCAGGATCCCCGTGGCACCGTAGAAGATGAGGCACGTCTGGCGCTGGTTCATTCCGAAATCGAGCAGCTGGTAGTGAATGTGACGGGTGTCGGCGTGGGCGATCGAGAGGCGGGCCCGGCGGCGGCGGATGATCGCCCAGGCCGTGTCCGCGATCGGTACGGCAAGCGCGATCACAGGCACCGCGAGCGCGAATCCGACGGCCACCTTGGCGATGCCGACGATGGAGAGCAGACCCAGGGCGAGGCCCAGGAAATGACTCCCGGCGTCACCCATGAAGATCTTGGCCGGGAAGAAATTGAAGACCAGGAAGCCGGCGCAGCAGCCGGCCAGCGCGGCCGCGAGCAGTACGACATCCTCCTGGTTGCCCTTGCTGATGGCGGCGGCGGCGAGCACCGCCGCCACGATCCCGACCACCCCGGCGGCGAGGCCGTCCACTCCGTCGAGGAGGTTGATGGTGTTCTGCATCCCGACCAGCCAGAAGAGGGTGAGCGGGTAGGCGGCGAGGCCCAGGCTGACGATGTGGCCGCCGGGAAGGCTGACGAAGGTGATGTTGAAAGAGAACACCACGATGGCCACCAGGGCGAGGCCCGATTCGATCGCCAGCTTCGCCCAGGCCGGCATCTGGAACCTGTCGTCATAGGTGAACAGGAGGGTGGCCAGCCCGCAGAGCGTCAGCAGCCCGACGACTCGCCAGTCCCGCACGCCGAGGAAGAAGGCCACCGCGGCGGCAAAGGCGAGATACATCGCCCAGCCTCCCAGCATCGGGGTCGGCCGATCGTGGAGGTGTCTGCCGCCGGGCAGGGCGAGCACGCCGATCCGCCGCGCGATCAGCATCGCCAGCGGGGTCAGCACGGCCGCCAGCAGGGCGGCCACCAGGAAAGGGCCGAGCGCGGGAAGCAGGCTGCCCAGCAGGTGGGTGACGAACGTCCGGCTGAAGAAGGTTTCGAGGGGGACGGTCAGCGCCATTCGCTTTCAGGCGAGCGAGTAGGGCAGCGGAAAGCGGCGCGAAAGGTCGAGCGTGCGCTCGCGGATGCGGCTCAGGTTGGCCGGATCAGCCAGCCCCTCGATTAGATCCGCGACGCAGTCGGCCACCTCGACCATCTCGCCCGTCCCCATCCCACGCGTGGTGACGCTGGGAGTTCCCAACCGGATCCCGCTGGGGTTGAATTTCGACCCCTCGTCATACGGAATCGAGTTGCGATTCACAGTGATCCCGACCGTGTCGGCGATGTCCTGGACCTGGCGGCCCTTGAGGCCCTGCGGTCGCAGGTCCACCAGCATCAGGTGGTTGTCGGTGCCTCCGCTGACCAGGCGCAGGCCCCGCTCCTGCAACCGCGCCGCGAGCGCCCGGGCATTGGCGACGACCTGGGCCGCGTAGATCCGGAAATCGGGCTTGAGCGCCTCGCCGAAGCAGACCGCCTTGGCGGCGATCGCGTGCATCAGGGGGCCGCCCTGGATGCCCGGAAAAACCGCGCTGTCGATCGCCTTCGAGTTCGCCTCATCGCACAGGATCATTCCGCCCCAGGCGCCCCGCAGCGTCTTCTGGGTGGTTGTCGTGACGACCGCACTGTGAGGTACCGGGCTGGGATGCGCGCCGCCCGCGACGAGGCCGGCGAAATGCGCCATGTCGGTGACCATGGTCGCCCCGACGCTGTCGGCGATCGCTCGCATGCGAGCGAAGTCGATCACGCGCGGGTAGGCGCTGTAACCGACGAGGAACATCTTCGGCCGGACCACTTCCGCCAGCCGGCGGACGACCTCGTAGTCGATCCGCTCTGTCTCCCGATCGACACCGTAGGAATGGATCTCGTAGAGCTTGCCGCTGAAGTTGGCGGGGCTGCCGTGGGTCAGGTGGCCACCCTGCGCCAGGTCCATCCCCATGACGCGATCGCCCGGGTTGCAGAGCGCCAGGTAAACGGCCGCGTTGGCCTGGCTGCCGGCGTGCGGCTGCACGTTCACGTGGTCGGAGCCGAAGAGCTGCTTGGCGCGGTCGATGGCCAGCGTTTCGATCTCGTCCATCACCTCACAGCCGCCGTAATAGCGCTTGCCGGGGTAACCCTCGGCGTACTTGTTGGTGAGCAGCGTGCCGAGAGCTTCCAGGATCGGCGCGCTGGCCAGGTTCTCGCTGGGGATGAGCTCCAGCGTGTCGCTCTGGCGCCGGTACTCCTTCCGGATGAGATTGGCGACCTCAGGATCCGCCTTCTGAAGCAGGTGAAGGTTGAGCGTGGCTTCGATCACGCCCAAAGCCTAGACTCGGCGAGCAAATCGATGGGCGCCGCGATGAATCACCTCACCCACCACAACAACTGGGCCAACTCGGAGCTCGTCGGATTCCTCGAAGGGCTTCCTGAAGATCGTCTGGATCGAAGCGAGCCGGGTACCTTCGGCGCCATTCGGGCAACGCTCGTCCACCTCGTGGCCGCCGAGGCCACTTACGTCGTGGGCGCGACCGCGGAGGAGCCAGCCGACCGTGTCCATGGCAGCAGTGGCTGGCCCGGCTTCCAACCGATCCGACGATCCTTGTGGTGGAGCGGACCTCATCTGGTTCGAATTGCCGAGAACGCGAACGACGAGGCTGAGGTCCCGCGCGTGTACCAGGGGAGGCTGGAGCCTGTCAGGCTTGCCACCTTCCTGGTCCAAGCTGTGCATCACGGCCAGGAACATCGCACCAACATCACCACAATCCTCGCCGCCGGGGGGATCGAAGCGCCCGACCTGTCGGGTTGGATGTACAGCGAAGTGACCTGGGGCTGAGTGCCTACAGGTGCTCATCATCGCCCAGCAGGTGCGACGAGATGGCTCCCTCCCGGATCACGACCAGTTCGTGGCCCGGTTGGAGGCTGATCACCGTCGAGGGCTCCCCTCCTCCCGCTACACCGCCATCGAGCACGCCGGCCACGCCGGGTAGCGCTGCCGCGTCGGCGGCGGTGGTGGCCGGCGCCTCGCCGTGGCGGTTGGCGCTGGTGGTCAGCAGCGGGCCCGCAGCCCTCAATAGCGCCAGCGCCAGCGGGTGG
>CAXMLP010000454.1:0-8008 GCA_964194225.1 uncultured bacterium
TTGCGAATTCGTGATTGGTACTTATGCTGTGTCCGTGAATCAAGCTCTCGATCTGACCGAGACCGAAACCCAGGCCTGGCTGGGCTTGATGCACACGCACGCCCTGCTGGTTCGGCAGCTGGACGTGGACCTCGAGGCGGAGCACAGACTGTCGGTGACCGGCTTCGAGGTGCTCTGGCGGGTGGCGACGGCCGAGGGAGGCCGACTCCGGATGGCCCAGCTGGCGGAGCTGGTGCTGCTCAGCCCGAGCGGGCTCAGCCGCCTGGTGGACCGGCTCTGCGCGGACCGGCTCATGGAGAGGGTCGCCTGCCCCGGGGATGGCCGTGCCATCAACGCGACCATCACCGAAGCTGGGCGCGAGCGCCTCGCGGAGGCTCGAGGAACCCTTTTCGACGCGATCCGCAAGCGCTTCCTGACCCACTTCAGCGACGAGGAGGTCAGCCAGCTGGCCGGATTCTGGACGCGCGTGAGCCCCCACTGCAGCTGAGGGCACTCCTGCTGGCGGCGGCGGTGGCCGTCCTCGCCTGCGGGCAGAACAGCACCTCGGCCTCCCCTTCTCCGCCGCCCAAATCGCCGGCCTTCTCGCCCACTCCGGCAGCGACGGCGTCGCCGGTGCCGGTGGCTGCCTGGCCCGCCTTTCTCGGTGGACCCGACCGCCGCGGCGTCAGCAATGCCTCTCTCGGAGCGGGGTCGGTGAGGACTTACTGGTCGGCGCCGCTGGACGCGGCTGAGTACGGGCAGCCCCTGGTGGCCCGCGGCCAGGTATTTGCCGCCACTGAGAACAACTCCGTGTACGCGTTGGACGCTGCCAGCGGGGTGGTCGCCTGGAAGCAGCACCTGGGCGATCCGGTCGCCGGGCGAAGCCTGCCCTGCGGCAATATCGACCCCAGCGGCATCACCAGCACGCCGGTGATCGACCCGGCCGTTGCGACCCTCTACACGGTCGCCTTCCTTCAGCCGGCGCACCACGAGCTTTTCGCCCTCGATCTCGCCACTGGCGCGATTCGCTGGCACAGGGCAATCGACCCGCCCGGCGCCGATCCCCGCGTTCACCAACAGCGGGGCGCGCTCACCTTCTCCCGGGGCCGGGTCTACGTCCCTTACGGCGGCCTGTATGGCGATTGCGGGGCCTACCACGGGTGGGTGGTCGCCAGTCCGGCGGATGGCGAGGGGCCTCTCCTGTCGTACCGGGTGCAGTCGGGCCGGGAAGCCGGCATCTGGGCGCCCGGCGGCGCGACCACGGACTCCGACGGCAACCTGTTCGTCTCGGTCGGCAATGGCAGCTCGACCCAGGCCTTCGATTATGGGAACAGCGTCATCAAGCTGAGCTCGGACCTCCATGAGCTCGGTTACTGGGCTCCCGCGGACTGGTCCGCTCTCAACGCGGCCGACACCGATGTCGGCTCGATCTCGCCCGCCGTGCTCGACGAGGGACGGCTGTTCCAGACCGGAAAATCGGGCATCGGCTATCTGGTCAACCGGGACCGGATGGGGAACATCGGCGGGGAGATCTTCAGCGCGCGGGTCTGTCCCCAGGGCGCCTTCGGCGCGACCAGCTATTCGAGTCCGCTTGTCTACGTACCCTGTGGCGGAGCCGGCATTGCCGCCGTGAGGATCCTCAGCGGCCGGTTCGAGGTCAGCTGGAGAGGGGCTCAGGGAGGGGGGAACACACCGGTGCTGGCTGGCGGAAGCCTGTGGACCATCGGCGGTTCCCAGCCGGCGCAGCTGGTCCAGGCGGATCCCAGCACGGGAGAGGTGCGATCGCGGACATCCCTGGTCAGAGCAGCCCGATTTGCTTCGGTCGCCGCCGGAGAGGGCAAGATCTTCGTGCCGGCGTGGGACCAGCTGATCGCAGTCGGACCGGGTTGACTCTCGTACTGGTTTCGACGTTGGCGGGTGCGGGTTGACTGTGCCAGCTTTGGCCCTGACACTTGGTCAGAGACATGAAGATCCTAATCACCGGCGGCGCCGGCTTCATTGGCAGTCATGCTCGCACGGAGCTGGAGGAGGCAGGCCATGACTGCGTTGTTCTCGACTCGTTTGACCCACAGGTCCACGGCTCCCCGAAGGGAGGACCGCAACTCAGTGGCGCGATTGTTGGTGACGTGCGCGATCCCGATACTCTGCGCACGGCACTGGCCGGCTGCGACACCGTGGTCCATCTGGCAGCCCGGGTCGGTGTTGGGCAGTCGATGTACGAGATCAGCTCATACGTCGAGGTAAATGCCCTGGGTACAGCGCATCTCCTTCAGGAGATCGCGCAGGGTGGGGTCGTGCGCAGGCTCGTGGTTGCTTCCAGCATGGCCGCGTACGGAGAAGGTGCCTACGATTGCCCGCAATGTGCACGCGAGGTCGTTGCGGAGCGGAATAGCGAAATTGTGGGGGCCGGTAAATGGGATCCGCTCTGTCCAACCTGTGGCAGGGCGTTGAATCCACGCCCCACACCAGAACGCTGGCCGGCGCACCCAAGGAGCGTTTATGCAATCACCAAACGGGACCAGGAGGAACTCGCGCTTCGGATTGGACCGGCGTATGGAATTACCACCATGGCGCTCCGCTTGTTCAATGTCTACGGACCGGGTCAGTCCCTCTCCAACCCGTACACGGGAGTCGCAGCGATCTTCGCCAGCCGGCTGCTGAACGGCCGCCGGCCGCGAGTGTACGAGGATGGCCGCCAGACCAGAGACCTGGTGCATGTCACCGATGTCGCCCGCGCGATCCGATTGGCGGTGGACGCTGATGCCCCAAGCGGGGCATACAACGTCGGCACCGGCCGTGGAGTCCCAATCGCAGAACTGGCGCAAATGCTGGCGACGAGGCTGAGCCCTGGGCTTTCGCCTGATATCACAGGCGACTATCGCGCTGGCGATGTTAGGCACTGCGTCGCCGACATCTCGGCCGCTGCACGGCAGTTGGGCTACGTCCCCCAAGTCGAGCTTGCGGATGCGCTTGGCGATATCGTGGTGAAGGGCGGGGACGTCCCGGAAGATGGCTTCGATGCGATGGGCGTCGAACTGCGCCGCCTCGGGATCGTCAGTACCCGCAAGGCTCCTGACTCGTGAGATTGGTTCCACAACGACTGGCTGGAATGAATGTCCTATTCTCGTCCAGAAGTGACCCGATCTAGACTGATGCCGATTCGGCAGTCGGGGAGGCCGGCAAGGTAACTCTGGAGGGTGATATCCGCGTCCGTAACGTGCTGCCGTACTCCGTCATTCGAGGGATGGACTGGTACTCGCGCTGCCTTGCCACGGGCATGTCCCGGCGCCAGGCCCTCTCGATATTGCGCTCTGCCGACAGCCGAAAAGCCTTCTTCAGTTCCGGATTCCCGTTCCTACCTCGGTCGCTTGGCCTCGACCTCGATTACGTGGTCGATGTGGGAGCCAATGAAGGGCAATGGCTCTCCTCCCTGCTTCTTTTCGTCACTATCGCGCGCGTCGACGCCCTCGAGCCGAACCCCGTCACTTTTAAGCGGTTGCTGAGCAACATGCGGGCGCGCCCCCAGGTTAGCTGCCACGAATTGGCCGCCGGAGAACGTGTTGATCGTTTAACCATGCATGCGGCGCGACACTCTGCTTTCTCATCTTTTCTACGTCCCTCCGGCCTCGTCGCCCGCGAGTACGGCAGCACCGCCGCTGAGTTGGTCGAGGAGGTCGAGGTCGCTGTCATGCCGCTCGACGCGGCGCTGGCCGGAGACCAGGTGATCGACCTGCTCAAAATTGACGTGGAAGGGTTCCAGCGGCCCGTGCTGGCTGGCGCAAAGCAGACGTTGGCGAGGACGCGGGTTGTTCTGATCGAGACTTACTTCGCCTCCCATTTCGCCGGGGACGAAACCTTCGCTGGGCTGCACTCCCTCATGACCGATGGGCATGGTTTCGAGTTCTGGAACCTGGCGTTGCCGGTCTACGGCGCGAGCGGGCGGGCGATGTGGGCCGATGCCGTTTACGTCAATCCTGCGCTCGCGCCCCCGGGGGGATGGGAGCGCGGCGATCGGGCCGCGACCTACCCAAGTGACTTGGTCTACAAGTCGGCGACCCTTTGAAGCTAATCTCCATCGGAAGGGGCATCAGCAGCCGCCACCGGTTCGGGAGCCGGTGTCCAATCAGTTTCTATGCCTGTGTCGTCACCGACGATATCGAGTCTCGCCCAAAGCGCGGAGAGCCATTTCCGCAGCGACGGCCTGGGCCTGATCATCGGTCGGCCAATTCGCTCGGCTGCGGGCGCGTCCGGCGGTTGCTCCTGGTTGGGCTCCTCATCGCGGCCCTGGTCGCGCCCGGCTGCGCCTCTTCAGGGCCGAGCGCCCAGACGACACCTACCCCCAAGCCGGCGCCCAGCATCGCAATACCGACGACGCCAAGCACACCGGGCGTCGCGGGCCAGCGCTGGCTCTCGATCTCAGCAAATCCCAAAGCGGGGTCTAACGACCTGGTGGCTGCCATCGACACTGCATACGGAGCCGGCGCGCGAGGATACTTCATCGCCTATAGGTGGAGTGCGCTCGAACCCAAGAACGGCGCTTCGAATCTCCAGGACCTGAGGAATGCGGTTGACTATCTCGGCAACAAACGCGGCCTTACCCTGCTGCTCGGCATTCAGGTAATCAACACGACCACCAAGGAGGTCCCCGCCGACCTCGCGTCGGCGCCGTTCGACAGCGCCCAGACCAAGGCCCGCTTCCATGCGCTTATCGACAGGGTGAAAGGCGTGCTGAATGGGCATGTCACATATCTTTCCATCGGCAACGAGGTGGATGTGTACCTCTCGCAACACCAGGGTGAATGGGCCGCATACAAGGCGTTCTACCAGGATGCGCTCAACTATGCGCATTCTGCCCTGCCGTCAGTGAAGGTGGGGGCGACAGCGACCTTCACGGGCGCGACCGGTTCATCGCAAGCCCAGGTCGCCGACCTTAACAAGGGCAGTGACGTCCTCGCGCTGACCTACTATCCGCTGGGCGCGGGCTTTCGCCCGCGGGCGCCCTCCACCGCCGAACAGGACCTGGCCAGGACTGTAGCCCTTGCGCAGGGGCACCCGGTTGTACTACAGGAGGTGGGTTACCCCACGTCCCCCCAGCTAGGCAGCTCTGACCAGAACCAGGCGGCCTTCATCGCCAGCGTACTGAAGGGCTGGCAGGCCGCCGGGGGCGGCTCAATTCCCTTCCTCAACCTCTACCAACTTCATGACCCCGCGCCGGACCGGTGCAACCAGCTGGCCGGCTACTACGGACTCGGCGGAAATGCTGACTTCAAAGGCTACCTGTGCTCCCTCGGACTGAGAAAGGGCGATGGCACCCCCAAGGCTGGCTGGCAGAGTCTGGTCGAGGGCGTGCGGAGCACCGGGCTGGTTTAGGGCGAGTGGGTCTCAACTTTAGGGGGCGGCTCGGTCAATTCGGAGACTCTGCGGGTGAGGATGATCATCGCCGCCAGCGCCGCCAGGCCGACTAGGCTCATGCCAAGCGTATTCTGCCCTGGTGGGTGGGTGAATTCGGTGATCGGCGCCAGCAGGATCCAGAAACCGATGGTGCCGGCGGCCAGGGCAAGTCGATGTCGCGGGCCCCAGGCGGGGCGTCGAGCCCAGCCCTGCACGGTCCGAGTGGCCACCGCGGCGAGTCCGCACAGGGCCAACACCGGGATCAGCCCCACCTTGATCACGTTTGGCATGCCGCTCTCCATCAGAACCCAAGTCCCAGCTGCTGCCAGCGCCGCCAAGCGAAGTGTCCACAATCGGGGTGGTGGCTTGGCGTCATGTTGGTGGTCCCCCTGGTGTTGCCGGAGCGCAACCAGTGTCAAAGC
Organism: uncultured bacterium; assembly: GCA_964194225.1. GTDB lineage: Bacteria > Chloroflexota > Dormibacteria > Dormibacterales > Dormibacteraceae > CAXMLP01. Next base: position 5,793 of record CAXMLP010000454.1, read on the forward strand.
GGCCATCATTGCCAGGGCGACCAGGTAGCTGGCCGGCGGGTGTTGGTAGCCAACATTGCGGAAGGCCACGAAGCCGAAGAGCACGAAGCCGGCCACCGACTCAGCGGCCAGAATGATTGCAGTCAACGCCAGCCCAGCCTTGCCCAGCCACGGCTCGTCGGCGTGATCGGGAAAGATGGACTCGGCCACGATCACAGGCAAAGCTACGCTCATGACAGCGTGGTAGAGGACGAAGGCGATGGCGAAAATCCAATTGATTTCGAACAGAACGCCCTCGCCGTGCAGCTGAAGGAGGCCAGGCCAGTGTGGGTTGAACCAGCTGGTAATCACCACCCCTTCCTCCAACACTCCATAGGCCGCGCCCAACAACAACAGGCCGCTCCATCCCAGCCGGCGCCGGCGCGCGACCTCGCGTGCGAGCACGGCTGCTGATCCGTATAGGGGAACGATGAACAAGATCGTGAGCGGGTTCAAGAACGCAAGCGGCGGCGACGCGCCGCTCAACACCTCGCCCAGCGCAGGCCCCAGCAGGAACAGGACCGCTGCCCGCCGTTTCACAGGCGCGCAGTATACGACCGGCGTGCCACCGTTAAAGATCCTCGTCGTAGGACAAACACCACCACCTCAAAGCGGTCAGGCAGTGATGATCGCCAACATGCTGGCGGGGACCTACGAAGGGGTTCAACTCATTCACGTGAGGATGGCGTTGTCGCGGACCATGTACGAGGTCGGCCACATCAGCCTGCGCAAGATCCTGGAGCTCATGGCGCTCGCCGGGAAGATCGTTGCAGCGCGCCTTCGGACGGGGGCCACCGTGCTCTACTACCCTCCTCACAATCTGTCCCGCGCGGCTGTCTATCGCGATATCTTCCTGCTGCTGACCACTCGCTGGATGTTCAAAAAGACACTCTTCCAATTCCACGCGGCGGGACTCTCAGAGGTGTATCCGAGCTTTCCCAGGGCGCTCAGGGGTTTGTTCCGTCGAGCCTACTTCGGAGCCGACATGGCAATCCGTCTTCCTCTCACACCTGACGACGCCAGTGAGCTGGGTGCGCGCCGCTCGCTCGAGGTGCCATACGGAATCGAGGATGTCGCAGCGGGCTTGCTGGCCTCCGCCCGCGAAGTGCGCGGCAATCACCCTCCCACCATCCTGTTTGTCGGGCTGCTGCGCGAATCAAAGGGTCTGCTTGTGCTGCTCGACGCCTGTCGCGAATTGACACGGCGGGGAGTGCCATTTCGGCTTGTGCTGATGGGGACATTCATGGACGGCGATTTCGAGTCGAATGTGAAGTCACAGATCCGCGCTGACGGACTCCAGGAATCGGTGGAGTTTCTCGGAGTCCTCACCGGTGTCGCCAAGCACATGGCTTTCGCAAAAGCCGCCATATTCTGCTTTCCGTCGTTCTTCGAGTCCGAGTCGTCCCCGGTGGTGCTGCTGGAGGCAATGCAATTCGGGCTACCTATCGTGGCCACCCATTGGCGGAGCATACCGGCCGTGGTGGCTGACGCCGAGAACGGTTTCCTGGTACCGATTCGAAATCCACTTGCTGTCGCCGACCGGCTTCAGCAGTTGATCGAGAATCAGGATCTGCGCCAGAGCATGGGCGACGAGTCTCGCCGGCGATACGAAAACGCCCACACGCCCGCCGCTTACCAACGCAACCTGCAGGCTGTGTTCGACTCGCTTCGCTGAGAGCGCTTGGCCCGTCTTTGGGACAAATGCCTCATTGACCTAGGGCGGGCGATGCCACAATCATCGCGTCGATGGCCCTTTCCCACTTTGGTCTGGTGCCTTGACTGCCCGCGTCGCACAGGCGGATTTGGAGACCGGAGACGCAGGCCGGGCGGGCGCCTTGCGGGCCACAGCCAGTCGCGAGGGCGATACGTCCAGTCCGAAATTGGCAACCTTCACCGGGATTCTGCCCGCCGCCGGCATCGGCTCGCGGCTCGGCCGTTTTCGCTACCCGAAGGAATTGCTACCGGTGGTTTATGTTCATGACGCCGATCGCCTCCAGGCCCGCCCGATGCCCGTCGCCGAATATTCGCTCCAGGCAATGCGCATGGCCGGCGTCGATCGCTGTCTGGTGGTCATCTCGGACACCAAGACGGACCTCCTCCATTACTTCGGAGACGGGTCCGAAATTTCGCTTCCACTTGCCTACCTCCACCGTGCCCAGGCGAAGGGGCTGGCCGACGCGATCGATGCAGGCTACACC
>CAXMLP010000455.1:0-1881 GCA_964194225.1 uncultured bacterium
GGAGGGGTTGTGAGCGGCGGGGTTGTAGCCCGACTCGCACTTGGCGATCCGCAGGCCCCATTCAACGGCCGCCGGTCCCTGGGGGCCGAAGGCGGTGCGGATCATGTCGGGAACCGAACCCGAGGCGGCCGGGGCGACGGCGGGCGCAGGAGCCACGGGCGGATTGGGCCTTGCGTTCCGAGCCGCGGCGGCCTGGCTCGCGGCCAGCGCGGCGGCTTCCGCCTCTGCCTTGGCCTTCGCGGCCTCTGCCTCAGCCTTGGCCTTCGCCTCGGCGGCGGCCTTGGCGGCTGCCTCGGCCTCGGCCTGGGCCACGATCGCGTCGTAGGCCTTCACCGAAAGCTCCTCCAAGCGAACGTGCGGCCGGGACTCAGCCTGCGAAGCCAGACCGAGATCGCTGACCGCAACCGAGAGCCCGGGAGGAGCCGTCACGGGCTTGTGCCCGCCCGCCGGCAGAAGGGAAACGCCGAATACCATGGCAATCGAAACAACCTGGACGAATTGGATCATGTGATCTTCTCCACTGACAGCGCCTTCCGAACCGGGACAGATATTTCCGCGGCGCTTTAACCGGCCCGAGTCAGGTGCGTTGTGGAGAAGAGCTACTCAGGCGAAATTGACTGGCGCAACCTAGCACATCGCTAAACACGACTTCAACGCGCGAATGCTGCCAACCCTGCGAAAATCCCTGCACACCAATGGAATTTGTGGGCCGTGTCGCGGTGATCACAGGCGGCGCCAGCGGCATCGGCCGGGCCTGCGCACTGGCCATGGCCGAGGCGGGTGCGGACATCGTCATCGCAGACCTGCACGAGGAGCGGATGGCGGCCACCGTGGCCGAGATCGGCAAGCTCGGCCGGCGCGCCCGGGCCATACGCACCGACGTCTCCATTGACGCCGACCTTGATCGGCTCGCCGCCGAGTCGATCCGCGAGATGGGTCACGTCGACCTGTTGATGAACAACGCCGGGGTGGTCGCGGGGGGGCCGATCGAGTCGGTCTCGATGGCCGATTGGCAGTGGATACTCGGGATCAACCTGCTGGGGCCGATTCGCGGTGTCCGCGCCTTCCTGCCCCACCTGCTGGAGCGGGGGAGCGGTTACATCGTCAACACTGCCTCCTTCGCTGGGCTGATGGCCCACAACCCGCTCACGATTCCCTATGACACCTCCAAGCACGGTGTCATGGGCCTCTCCCAGGGACTGGCCCTCTACCTGCGCCCCCGCGGCATCGGCGTCTCGGTGCTCTGCCCTGGCTACGTTCGCACCAACCTGGGCGAGAACACGCGCGTGACCGGGATGGGCGAGACGCCCGACGGTCCAGCTCACGTGCCAGACCGGGTTGTCACAGCGGAGGAGGTCGCCCTGCGCGTTGTCGACGCGGTTCGCAACGAGCGTTTCCTGATCCTCTCGCAGGACGAGCATCTCAAGATCGTTCAGCGCCGCTGGCAGGACATCGACCGCCACATCGACCGGCAGATCGAGCACCAGGCCCGACCCGAATAGCTGGGCGCCGTTCGCCTCCTCGGTAGGCTGGTTGGATGGGATTTGATCAGTACCACGAACCCGCCGAAGAGCTCAGCCAGCAGACCCGCACCAGCGCCCGGATGTTTGCCTCCCTCAAAGAGGAGACCGAGGCAATCGGCTGGTATGAGCAGCGCATGTCAGTCGAGAAGGACCCGGTCGCCAAGGCGATCATGGGGAACGCCCAGAAGGAGGAGTTCAAACACTTCGGAATGGACCTCGAATTCCTGCTCCGGCGCATGCCGGAATGGCGGGAGACGCTGCAATCGATCCTCTTCAAAGAGGGCAGCATCGTCGAGCTCGGCGAGGAGGCGGAGAAGAAGTCCTAGCCGGCCTCTAGTGGACTGTAACGGTCAAATGA
>CAXMLP010000456.1:0-1565 GCA_964194225.1 uncultured bacterium
GGCTAGCGGCGACCCTGCTGATAGCCGGGAGGCGGCGCGGGAGCCTCGTAGGCAGGGGGCATGGTCTCGAAGGAGCCGCTGGCGACAGGCTTCTCGGACTGTACCTGGGCGGGCTCGGGCTGACTGGCTGCCTTCTCCTCCATCTTGGTGGCCGCGCTGCGGCCGGTGCTGTACCAGCTCTGCCACATCTGGCCGGCAACCTCGCGGCCGCCGAGGCCGAAGGCCAGGCCGATGGCCAGCGCGATCGCGCCGACCAGAGCCATGAACAGGGTGTTGACCAGGGTGGCGGCGATACCGACCTGGTTCATCGCGATGATGACGGCGAAGCCGATGATCGCGTACTTGGCAACCGCGGCCAGGATGTTGGGGTTCCGCATCCCCATCTCGCCGGCGCCGCCGCGGACGATCCCGGCGACGAAATTGGCGACCAGCGCGCCCAGCATGACGACCAGCAGGGCGACGATCAGGTTCGGGATGAAGAGAATGACCGAGTTGATCAGCCCGGTGATCGCGTTGATGTGGAGAACTGAAGCGGCCATCTCGATGAAGATCAGGCGGATGAACCACTTGACCAGCTCGCCCATCAGCATCGAGGCGCTCGCGTCGCGGGCGCCCGTCATGGTGATGAACCCGGTGACGCCCGTGCGCTGAGCGACGGTTTCAAAGCCAATCCGGCGAAGAATCGTGGTGACCAGGCGGGCGACGACGCCCGACAGGAACCAGCCGATGATCAGGATGATGATGGCGCCGATCAAGGCCGGCAGGAAGCCGAGCAGCGCAGAGAGCGCCGCGGCTATCGAGACCAAGAAGGCCTCACCGATGTTGGCGACTAGTGGCATATGGATTCTCCCCTCAGAAATTCAATTGGTCGAGAACGGCCCAGGCGAGGCTACATTCCCTGCAACTCGGTTAAGTATAAGAACTGAGCCTTGCACTATACAAATTCCAACTTGATAGTTGCAAGCGCTTTTTCTTCAGAGCTACTCCAGCGAGCGCAGCAGCTGCCGAAACATGGCGGTCTGCTCCTCGGGCGAGACGCCATACCAGGGGACGCTCAGCGCCAGCCGATCGGCGTGCGGTGCCCAGCGCGTGATTCCGGCGGCGAGGTCCTCCAGACGGACCACCGCCAGCAGGTCGAGCACGTGGGCATCGATCAGGCCTTCCGCCTCGCTCCGTCGCCGCCCGGCGATCGCGGCCAAGATTGCATCGGCCTCGGCGCCAAGACCGGCCTTGTCGAGCACCCTTCGGTAGCCGGGCACGGTGTAAGTGGTCATCTGGCGGGCCAGCATCTCGCGGGTGGGCGCGACGACCACGGAGAGGAGGATCGCCGGGCGGGTGCGACCGGTCCGGGCGGCGCCCTCATCGAGGGCCGGCACGATCACCTGCTCCAGGTAGGCCTCGGTCGAGAACATGTGCGCCGCGAAGCCGTCGGCGCACTCGCCCGCGATCGCGGTCATCAGCGGGTTGACGCCGGCCAGGTATATGGGCGGCTCCGGCCAGGGATCGTCGGCGCCGGGCATGAAGACCGGCTGGGGGGAGGCGTGGGGGCTGTCTCTTATACACAT
>CAXMLP010000457.1:0-1751 GCA_964194225.1 uncultured bacterium
TTGCCGGCGTTGGTGTAGCCGACGATCGCCACCGTCTGGAGCTCCGATCGCCGCCGGCCGGCCCGCTGCTGGTCGCGCTGGCGCTGAACATCGGCGATCTCCTTTTCGAGATCCTTGAGGCGCTTGCGAATCCGGCGGCGCTCGACCTCGATCTGCTGCTCGCCGGGGCCGCCGCGAGTGCCGATGCCACCACTCTGGCGGTGGTAGTCCCAGGCGCCGATGAGGCGCGGCAGAAGGTGATTGAGCTGCGCGCTCTCGACCTGGAGCCGGCCCTCGTGGGTTCGGGCGTGCTGGGCGAAGATGTCCAGGATCAGTTCCGTCCTGTCCACCACCCGGGTCTTGAGCTCCTTCTCCAGGTTGCGCTGCTGGCGAGGGCTGAGGTCTTCGTTGCAGATCAGGAGGTCGTAGGCTCCCGACTCGTGGAGTGCCTTGAGCTCGCTCACCTTGCCCTTTCCGATGAAGAAGGCCGGGTCCACCTCGCTGCGCCGCTGGATCTCCTGCCCCACCACCTCCCCGCCCGCCGTGCGCGTCAGGTCGGTGAGCTCGGACATCTGCTCGGTGATCGCGCGCTGCGAGACACCTGGAAGAAGGACGCCGACGAGGTAGGCCCGCTCCACGCGGGTTTCGGTCGAGATCAGACCTTCAGCTTCCGAAGACGATGCAGCGCCTCGTTCAGGCGATCGTCGGGAGCGGTCACCGACAGCCTGAAGTAGCCCTCACCATGCTGGCCGAAGCCCACGCCAGGGGTGATGTTGACGCCGACCTGGTCGAGCACATGGCCGGCGAAGGAAATCGAGTCATAACCCTTGGGCACCGGTGCCCAAACGTAGAAGGTGGCTCGCGCCGGCTTGACGTTCCAGCCCAGTCCGCGAAAGACATCGGCGACTCGAAGGTGCCGGCGGTAATAGATCTCGTTGGCCGCCTTGGTGTCCGCCTCGCCACCCCGGAGAGCCTCGATGGCCGCCCACTGGACCGCCTGGAAGATACCCGAGTCGATGTTGGTCTTGAGCTGGCCCATTGCCTTGATGAGCGAGGCGTTGCCGGCGATCCAGCCCAGCCGCCAGCCGGTCATGTTGTAGGTCTTGGAGACGGAGTGGAACTCCAGGCCGACCTCCTTGCCACCTTCGAACTGCAGCAGGGAGGGCGGCCGGTAACCCTCGAACGCGATCTCGGTGTAGGGCGCGTCGTGGCAGAGGATGATGCCGTTCTCGCGGCAGAAGGTGATCGCCTCCCGGTAGAACTCATCGGGAGCCACCGCGCCGGTCGGGTTGTTGGGGTAGTTGAGCCAGAGCAGCTTGGCCTTGCGGCGGACGTCCTGCGGTATTGCAGCCAGGTCCGGCAGCCATTCATTTGCCGCGGTGAGCGGCAGCATGTACGGCTCGCCGTCGGCCATGATGGCGCCCGTGGCGTAGGGCGTATAGCCGGGGTCGGGGGCGAGCACGACCTCGCCGGGATCGACGAAGGCGAAGGGAGCGTGGCTGATCCCATCCTTGGAGCCGAGAGTGGGCAGGATCTCGGTGTCCGGGTCGAGCTTCACCCCGAACCGGCCGCCGTACCAATCCGCGATGGCCGAGCGCAGTTCGCGCAGGCCGAAGTAGGACGGGTATTGGTGGTTGGCCGGGTCGGCGGCCGCCTCCTGCAGCGCGCTGACGATTCGGCGCGGCGTGGGCAGGTCGGGATCCCCGATGCCAAGGCTGATCACATCCACGCCCGCCGCCCGCTTCTCCTGCACCTTGCGGTCGATCTCCGCG
>CAXMLP010000458.1:0-1860 GCA_964194225.1 uncultured bacterium
GGCCTCACGGGCCGCCCGGACCACAGCCTCCAGCTGATCCGGACTGTCGCTCAGCCCGGGTAAGATCGGCGCCAGGCCGACGCTGGCCTTGATTCCGGCTGCGATGAGCCGGCTGACCGCGGCCAGCCGCTGGCGGGGGTGGGCCGTGCCCGGCTCGGTGCGCCGCCACACCTCCTCGTCCAGGGTCGGGACGCTGAACGTGACTGCAAACCCACCTCGGCGGGCGACCGCGGTGAGCACATCGATGTCTCTGACGATCATCGGACCCCTCGTGATGAGGTGGGTGGGATTGGAGTGCTCCGCCAGGGTGGCGAGGCAACCACGCGTCAGCCGGTAGGTCCCCTCCGCCGGTTGGTAGGGGTCCGTGGCCGCTCCCACGACGACCCGCTCACGCAGCCAGGTGCTCCGGCCGAGCTCGCGCGCCAGAACCGAGACCACGTTGATCTTGACCCGGACCGTCCGGCCGTAGCGATCGTCAGAGGGGCGGTCGGCCCGCCTTTCGAACGCCCGCACGTAGCAGAAGGTGCAGCGGTGCTCGCACCCTGAGTAGGGGTTGAGGGACCACTTGAACGGCATGCCACGAACCGCATTGAGGGCGGACTTACAAGGCTGCTCGAGGTATTCGACCTCCACCTTTCGAGGCTCCGGGAGCTGCATCTGCGGCCAGTCTAGAACGTTTGTTCGCAGGCCGGAGCAGTGAGGCGGGGCAGAAGTCACTCAGTGTGCAGCTCTCGCAGAGGGGCCGCCGGGCATGGCAGACCCGCCGGCCATGGAGGATCAGGCGGAGGGAGAAGTCCGTCCAATCCTCCCTTGGGACCTGGCCAGCAATGTCCTTTTCGATCTCGACAGGGTCAGTGCTCGCGGTGAGGCGAAGGCGATTACAGAGGCGGTTGACATGGGTGTCCACGGCGAAGCCGGGCAGCCCAAAAGCGACGCCGAGCACCACGTTGGCTGTCTTGCGACCGACTCCGGGCAGGTCGGTGAGGCCGACCATGCTGGCGGGCACCTCGCCCCCGAAGCGCTCGGTCAGAGCCACCGCCGAGCCCATGATCGCCCTGGTCTTCTCGCGAAAAAATCCGGTGGGCTTGATGAGAGCCTCCACCTCGGCGGGGTCCGCCGCCGCCAGGTCAGCGGGCTCGGGCCAGCGGTCGAAGAGCAATGGAGTGACCCGATTCACAGTCCGATCAGTCGACTGGGCGCTGAGGATGGTGGCCAGCAGGAGCTGGTAGGGAGAGGCGAAGTCGAGCTCACATTCAGGCTCGTAGATCTCCTTCAGGCGGGCGACCGCCAGGCGGGCGCGTGACCTTGATCCGCGAGGTCGGGTTGCCGCCAAGGTCACCCGAGGAGGCGACGCGCGGCGGTGGCGATCTCGGAGCCGGTTGTCCGGCCGGCGAGCCGCTGGTTGGCCTCCTTCATCACCGCGCCGAAGCCGGCCGGGCCGGCTGGTTGGACGTCGGCGATGATGCCCCGGAGCGCCTGGTCCAGCTCGTCGGCGGTGAGCTGGGTGGGCAGGTAGGCGCGGAGGACCTCAGCGGCAGCCCTTTCCCGGGCTGCCTGCTCGGTGCGCCCCGCCCCCTCGTAGGCGTCCATCGTCTCCTGCCGCCGCTTGAGCTCCTTGCGCACCGTGGTCATCACGAGGGCATCGTCGATCGATCCCTTGAAACCGGCCTCCTTGCTGACGTTGACGATCTCGCTCTTGAGCAGGCCAAGACTGGCAATGGCCACCTCGTCAGCCCTGCGTCGGGCCTGGGCGAGGTCGGTTTCGATCTGCCGGAACAGTTCCATCTCAGACATATAATCGCAACCTCATGAGCCCACTGGTGGTCGGCGCAGGGCTGGCACTGCTCGGCGTGCTGGTGG
>CAXMLP010000459.1:0-1906 GCA_964194225.1 uncultured bacterium
GGGCATGCTGTGCTCGCCAGATCGGCTCGGCCACTCGGCGTAACCGGTCGGTGAATCGCTCTGTCATTCGGCCGCCAGGGCCATGTCCCAGAACTGCCGCTCCAGCCGGACAATTTGGAGCCAGGCAGCTTCGGCCGCCGGCGAATCGCTGGAATGAACTTCGAGTGCCTTCACGTAGCCGGCGAAGTCGGCCACCGTCCAGTGCTCCACGAATTCCCGATATTCGCTCGAGCCGGGCGCCGCGCCGCGCCACGCCTCCAGATAGACCCGTTCCAGCCCCCAAAGCGCCGTCATCCCGACCTCGAATGGTTCCAACAGCAAGCGCTGCAATGTCACCACGTAGGCCCGGGTCGTTGCGTGGCAAGGCCCGTCAAGGTTCACCCCCCAAGCAGCTGCCCGTGCCTCGAACCACCTCAACTCTGACTCCAATGCGACCAGACCGCCGGCCAGGACCTCCTGCGCCGAACGCGGCGCCTCGGCGACAAGGCGGGCCTGCCAGCGCAGAAGATCGTTGACAAACAAGTAGTCCTGCTGAAGCCACCCCGCGAAGACTCCGCGCGGGAGAGTGCCGTCGCGCACAGCGACGAGAAACGGGTGCGCGGTGGCTGCCTGCCATTCCTCCGGGTACCGGTTGATGAGCCGGGACCCGGTCATTGGTTCATTTTCGCGGCGCATTCCGCCGCAGGGATTGGAGGCACTCCCCCACGAGACGGGCGGGCGTGAGGCGGGTTCGTGTCAGCCCGTCTCAACTGGAACGTCTGAACAGTGACAACATCCTGAAGGCCATTGGCAGGCTGCCTTTTCCTTTGAACTTGAGCCTGCCAGCCTTGTACGCCTCGATCGGGTCAAGCTGTCCAAGCCTGACCTTCACGTAGTCCCCGGCGTCGGCAACCAGGGTCAGGTTGGACGACGTGACCACCCCAGTGTCAACGGTGCATTTTCCGTCCGCAACCCTGATCCACCAATTGCCGCCATTCTCGCCGCTGAGAGCGACTTGAATTGTCATTTCGATGGTGCCCCGGCCCGCCTTGTCCGCCTGGAATGAGCCTGCCATCCGATCGAAAACCACCTGCGGAGTTGGACCATCCACCGTCAGGTCACTGCCCATGTTTGCCTCCCTGTACCCACCAGTCGCGCCAGCACCAGTCGCGCTCTAGCCTGACTCGTCGGGCCCGTCGGCCACGCCCTTACCGCGCCGCGCACCCTCCTTGCGCGCGGCGACCTCTTGGGCGAAAACGCGCTTCAGGTCGCCGGGCAGCATGATGTCCCGGATGTCCACCGACCTCAGGGTCACGCCGGCCTCGGCGATCGCCGGAGTAGCTCGCTCGAGGAGTTTCACACCCGCCTTGCCCCGATTCAACGCTCGGGCGATCCAGTCACTGAGCTCATCGGGAAACCTGGTTGGTGGCTGCACCGCCCCGGCGGAGGGCAGGTCACTTGAAAAGCAAGTCCGCTCGGAGAGGGGTCGCCAGGCGGCAGTCCGACGGCCAGAAGCTGCCGCCCGAGATCGCGCAGGTGATTTCGCTGGTAGCCGAGATCCTGATAGCCGAGAGGCGACGGCAAGCGGCCACCCTTCTGAGCACGCCTGCCACCGGACACGAAGTCGATCGAGAGGCGGCATGAAGATGCTCATTACACACGATGAACTGTGTAAAATGCATGGGATGGCCTTGGTTCGCAAGCAGATCATGGTGCCCTCAAAGGTGGACAAGAGAATCAGGCGCCTGGCCCGGAAGAGGGGGATCTCCCAGAGCGCTCTGATCGTGGAGGCGGTGGAGGCCCTGCCTGACTCTTCGAGCCAGGTCGACCATCTCCTCGCCTTCGCCGGCGTCCTCAAGGATGCGCCGCCCAAGCTCTCCGAGGAGGTCGACGCGGTGGTCTACCGCTGACAGATGCGAGCGACTCT
>CAXMLP010000460.1:0-1928 GCA_964194225.1 uncultured bacterium
TCATCGAGAACGTCGGCAACCTGGTCTGCCCCGCCGACTACGACCTCGGCGAAAACCTTCGCGTTGTCCTCCTAGCGGTCACCGAGGGAGAGGACAAACCGCTCAAGTATCCGCCGGTCTTCGCGAGTGCTGACCTTGCTCTGATCACCAAGGCCGACCTGGCCGCAGCCGTCGAATTCGATCGCGCGGTCGCCCTTGCGAGCATCGAGTCGGTCCATCCGGGCCTTCGGGTGATCGAGGTCTCGGCCCGCTCCGGGCATGGGATGGAAGATTGGTTGGACACTCTGCGCAGAGGTGCGGGGCCGTGAGGCGACCTCTTCGCATGGCGCTGGGGGCAACCTCCCCCTGCGGCTTCGACGCAATCCGGCCGAGCCGGGCCTAGAACTCCCGGAGCGTGCTGCCGAGGTTCATCGCCGCGCCCGGGTGCGCAACGCGCTCGTTGGTGATCTCGAGCTGCTCGAGCGTGAAGCGGCGGAGGTTGGCAAGCTGGAGCGGGCTCAGCCGGTCGCAGACCCAGTGCCAGTGGCAGCTCACCCACTCCCCCGGCTCAAGGTCGCCAAGGAAGCCAACCCCGGTGAGGGCTCGCTGGACAGTCTCAACCTGGGGCTCGCCGATGCTCAACCTGGCGCCGTCGAAGAGCAGAGGGCGGAACTTGACAACGACCTGGTCTCCCGCCACCGAGACGACCCGGGCCCACCGGATCCGGCAACGATCGAGGACCTCCAAGGCGATGGGGCCCTTCTCGCCGCGCAGCCGCCCAACCCAGGGGTAGACACCGAAAACATGAAAGCTGTGGTGGGGTCGGGCGCCAATCGGAACTGCCTCCGCCAGGAACTGCCACTGGCCACCGGCCCGGCGCTTGAACCGCTCCTCAAGTGAGTTACCGAAATGTCGGGTGTCGATCTTCTCGAGGATCGAGTTACCGACCCAGTACGCCTCGGCGACGCGGCGATCGAAGGGGTCGCCGATCCCGCTGTCGCGGGCGATGAACTCCATGTACGGGTAGGCGCCGGCGAAGCCCTTGAGATGCTGCTCGAGGCCGGGGTCTACGACCTGGTGGGACGCGTAGTCGAGCAGGAGGCGACTATCGGGCGGCCCGCAGTAGCCGAGCTCGTTCGGGGGGTACGAATAGCGAGCCCAGAGCAGCGCTCCCGCTATCACCGGCGCTGTCGCTGCGCGCCCCTGCGGCAAGTCCACCGGCGTCAACGATAAACCCCCGGACGCCGGTGCGCCTGCCTGGGGAGGCGGGCCGGTGCCTTTCGATGATCGCAGTGCGGTCATCGAAAGAACATCCAGCCCCGGGACGAGGTGAGGCGTTACGCGACCGGCCGGGTTCCCTTGGGCGCGGTGAGCAGTCGAATGAGGGCGACAAGGCCCCAGGCGATCAGTGAGTAGATGACGATCGCGACCAGACTGGCCGGCTCGAGCACGCTGCCGCCGGCGGCGGGCGTACCAAAGATGCCACGGAAGGGGGCGACCAGTGGTTCGCTGATGCTGTACATGAAACTGACGAAGCCGGACTCGGGATTGGCCGCCAGCAGCTTCATTACGAACCGGATGACGATGATCACGTCGATCAGGCCGGCCAGGAACCAGACCACCTGGACGGCACGGTAGTTGTAGGCGGGAACCGGCCGAACAACCGTAGCCGGCTCCAGCGGCGCTCGGGCGCCGACAACCGGCTCCTCCCGCACGACCTCTCTGGGCTGCATGTCTGACATAAATTGACTCTCCTCAAACGAACGATAGATAAAGTGATAATGACTTTAGGCGATTTGCCCGCAATGTCAAGCACGGTGCTCCAGAGGCAGATGACTCCGCAACCGCTGTCAACCGACCTCCGGACAGCGTCCTCCCAGGACATTCCGATCGAGGATCTTATTGATCCGGACACGAAAACTTGGTGCCGAGAGCGGGAGTCGAACCCG
>CAXMLP010000461.1:0-3728 GCA_964194225.1 uncultured bacterium
ATGTGTATAAGAGACAGGTTATAGATGCCCATGATCGCGGCGAGATCGCCCTCGGTGGCTGGGCGGATGTTCAGCTTGGTCTTGGTCCCACTCATCCCGCTAAGGCTAATCCTTCGTCGATCCCCCCAGCGCAGAGTGCTCCCGGCGCCGGTCTCATCCCGTGAATGGTCCCAACCCGCAGGTCGCACCAGGTGGAGTCCAGCATCGGATCAGCCGGGCCGATCAGGTCGTAACGGTGACCGAATTGGGTGCCACGCTGCGCGAGTACACAGTCGGCGGCCGGGCCGTGCTTGATGGGTTTCAGACCGACGAGATGTGCGATGCCGGCCGTGGTCAGGTGCTGATGCCATGGCCGAACCGAATCGCCGGCGGGAAGTATCGATTTGGGCCCGGTTCGATGCAACTGCCCCTCACCGAGCCGGCGCGGGGCCACGCCATCCACGGGCTGGTGCGCTGGGTTCCCTGGCGACTTGTCCAGGCTGAAAAGGATGCCGTTGAGTTCGCGTTCACGCTCCATCCTCAGCCTGGCTACCCATTCACTCTGGACCTCGCCATGATCTACGCGCTGACCGATGACGGGTTGCGGGTTACCGCGACCGCGATCAACCACAGCCCGCTGGCCGCACCATTCGGGTTTGGCGCCCATCCCTACCTGAAACCGATCGCCGCCGGCCTGGCCGGCGCGATGCTGACGATCCCGGCCCAGAGCTACCTGGAAGTGGACGACCGGATGATCCCGACCGGTCGCAAGCTGGCGGTACGCGGTACTCCACTTGACTTCCAGGCACCGCGTGCGATCGGTGCGACCGTCCTGGACACCTGCTTCTGCGACTTTGATCGCGCCGCCATAACCCTTGACGACCTCGAGCTGTGGTGGGACGGCGAGCTTGCTTTCGCTCAGTGCTTCTCGGGCGACACACTCCCGCCCGGCCGTCGCCGCCAGGGGCTGGCGGTGGAACCCATGAGTTGCCCGGCTGACGCTTTCAACTCCGGGGAGGGTTTGGTCCTCCTCCCGCCCGGCCAGCGTTGGTCGGGGACCTGGGGCATCGCCCTTTCCGGCGCCGCGGGGGGTCAGCCCAGGCAGTAGATTCCGGGCAGCTCGCGATAGAGGCCGGCGTAGTCGAGGCCATAGCCGATTACGAACCGATCCGGGATCACAAAGCCCGTGAAGTGGATGTCCACCGGCAGCTCCCGCCGGGCGGGACGGTCCAGGAGCGTGGCCAGCCGGATGCTCGCCGGCTTGTCGCGCCGCAGCCGCTTGAGGATCTCGTTGATGGTGCGGCCGGAGTCGACGATGTCCTCCACGAGAAGCACATGCCGTGCGGTCAGCGGGCCCTCGACCATGTGGGCAAACTTGACCTTCCCCGAGCTGGCGGTACCGCCGCCGTAGCTCGAAGCGCGGACGAACTCCAGCTCGGCTGGAATGCTGAGCGCTCGAAGGAGGTCGGAGGCGAAGACCGCGGCGCCCTTCAGGATCACCACGATGACGAGCGGCTGATCGATGTCCGCATAGGTCTGGGAGATCTCGCCGCCCAGCTGGCGCACTCGCTTGGCGATCCTCTGAGGCGTGATCATCGCCTTGCCCGAACCCCGGGTTGGGGGCGCTGCAGGGGGGGTCATGACCTCGACCAAGTTGCACCCAAGTCTAGAGGAGCAACCGAGGCCTGGACGGGCTGCAGCTTGCGGTAGCGGGATTTTCCATAGCGCCCCAGGCCGCCGTCGAAGTTGATGGCACAGCCTCCTCCGTAGACCTCCGGCCGCTGGCCCTTGTGGGGGGTGTGGCCGTGCACCACCCTCGTTGCGCCCGTCCTCTCCAGCCAGCGGCTGAGCCGGCCGGGCATCCGCCGGAACATGGCGCGCGGGCTGAGCGCATCCCAGATCTCATGTTCGTGGCCCGGCTCGCTCAGCATCGCTTTGAAGACAGCGTTGATGGACTCGGGGCTTCCCGAACCGGCAAGGTCCCAGTAACCGTCGTTATCCGAGTGCTGGAGGAGAGTGCCGTCCGCCAGGCTCAGCATTGCCGGGCGCGCCCGAAGCCAATCCTGCAAGCCCGCATCGCGACGCAGCTCCTCAAGGTCGTGCCGCTCGCCCCCGGTCATGATCCAGCGGTGAAACTGCTGCTGGTCGGATAGGGCGGCCAGCATCAGGGCCTCATGGTTGCCGATCAGCACCTCGGAGTTGGGGCGGTCGCGGGCGTACCGCAGAGCTCCCACTCCGAACGGACCGCCGTCCACCAGGTCCCCCAGGAAGACGGTCTGGAATTCTGCTGACGAGTAGGGACGGAGCGCCTCGAACAACCTCTCGATGTCACCGTGCACATCCCCCACAACCAGGATCGGCAACGTCATCAGGCTCTCGCCATCCGCCTGATGGTGCGCGTGTAGGACCCGATCGTCTGGAGCTCGGTGCGGGATTCACGCCACTGCCAGGGCGCCTCGAAAAGCGCCTCGGCCTCGGTGCGCCGGAAGGGTCGCGCGGTGGGGTAAAAACCGCTGTCTGGTGTACCGCGGAAAACCCAGAACGAATCCCACCGGCTGACCGCCCGTCCCCTTCGAACGTGGGCGTTACCATCCCACCAGCCGTGCCCGGGGTCGGCGGTGACATCCTCGAGAATGTCGGCGATCACCAGCTCACCGACAAGATAGAAGGCTGCCGGGGCGGACTCGGGATGCAGTCGGGCCAGGAAAACAATCCGATCCCCGGCGACTGCGTGGCGGAGAGCGTACGCCCGCGGCGCCCGCCGGCAATTGTCCCCATAGGTCGGGACGAGGCTGGTCAGGTCAGGATCTCGGTGCACCGCAAGATGTCCCAACGGCTTGGGAGCATGTTCATGGACGCCCGGCAAGTCCCTGAGACGCAGCATCGGCGGCCGCCAGGGCTCGCGCTCGGGAATTGGAACCACCACGAAGCTGCCGTCGGGGAACAGCGGCGACCGTGCCGAGTGGCCGGCGTTGACACCGATGTTTGCCAGGAAGACGGCCATGCTGTAGATGGTGCCGCAAGTGCTGGTTGTCGGAGGCGACGCGGCGGGTGAGTTTCACGCCCGCATCTTGAGGGCGGCGCTGGGCGCGGCGTCCGTTCGGGTCGTGGATCGGGATTGGTTGCCCGCCATCCGCGACTGGATTGCCGTGGCGGACCCAGGTGACCAGCTGGTTCCAGCCCCGCTGATGCCTCACCTCCTCTGGCAATGGTTGGGCGCCGAACTCCGGTCGTTCCCCGGTCCGGTACCCCGCGGGTGGGGCTTGCCCTTCGAGGTGCTGGGATCCGATGGCGAGCTCTACCTGAGTGCTGCCGCCTGGCGCTGCCCCGCCACCTGCATCGAGCCGGCCCATTGCCCGGTGCTTCACGGCCCCCGCGATTGGGACCTGGCCGCGCTGATCGAGGAACGAGCCGTCGAGCTCGGTTACGTCCCAGCTGTCTTCCCCGTCCGCACCTTCGCGGCGGGCATCGCGGGAATTCCGGCGGCGGCGTTCCAGGCGGCCGGCCGGATCACGGCCGACCGAGTCCTCGTGGCAACCAGCTCCCATTGCCACGCTGCCATCGGTACGTTGCACCGAGCGGTTCCGGGTAAACTTTCCACCCGTCTGTAGGGGCGTAGCTCAGTCTGGTCAGAGCATCGGTCTCCAAAACCGAGGGCCGAGGGTTCGAATCCTTCCGCCCCTGCCACACAGACGAAACGCAGAGGGCCGCTAGCTCAACTGGTAGAGCGCCGTGCTGATAACGCGGAG
>CAXMLP010000462.1:0-2625 GCA_964194225.1 uncultured bacterium
GTCCACTAGTGGACTGTAACGGCCACTCTAAGCCGTGACCGCCTGGTCGTTCAAGCCGCGGATCTGGCCCGCCGTGTAGCCGAGCTCACCGAGCACCTCGGCCGAGTGCTGGCCCAGGCGCGGGCCGGCCGTGTCACGGCGCGGCGGCGTCTCCTGGAGGCGCATCGGGGAGCCCAGCTGGCGGACGGGGCCGATCGTCTCGTGGGGTCCGTCCCAGAAGTACTCGCGCTCCTTGAGATGGGGGTCGTTGAAGACCTGGTCGTAGGTCTGAATCGCCCCGCAGGGCACTCCGGCCTCGCGAAAAGCGGCCAGCCATTGCTCGCGCGTTCGGGTGACCGTGACCGCCTCGATCAGGGGGATCAGCTCGCCTCGGTTGGCGTGCCGGTCCGAATTGGTGGCGAAGCGCATGTCCTTCTCAACGTGCTCCAGGCCGATCACCCGGCAGAAGGCCGACCAAAGGTTTGGCGAGGGCACCCCGGCCGTGAAGAAACCGTCGCTCGCCCGGAAGGCCTGGTAGGGCGCGCTCGCCTGGTGGGCTGAGCCGAGCGGGCGCGGCACCTCGCCGGTCGCGAAGTAGCGGCCCGCCTCCCAGACGGCGAAGGAGACCCCCGCCTCCATGAGGCTGACATCGATGAATTGGCCCCGGCCATCCCGTTCGCGGGCACGCAGCGCGCTGACCGCGGCGAGGGCGCCGTAAAGCGCGCAGACGAGGTCGCACATCGGTACACCCACCTTCACCGGCTCGCCGCTCTCGGTTCCGGTGATCGACATCAGGCCGCTCATCCCCTGCGCCATGATGTCGAGGCCGGCCAGCTCCGAATAGGGGCCCGACTGCCCCCAGCCCGAGGCGGCCACATAGACGAGGCCGGGGTTGATCGCCTGGAGGCGCGGGTAGTCGAGCTCGAGGTCCGCCATGGTCCCCGGGCGCAGGTTTTCGATGCAGACATCGGACCGCGCGATGAGCTTTCGGAAGATCTCCTTGCCCTCCGGCGCCTTCAGGTTCAGGGCGAGGGAGCGCTTGTTGCGATTGAGTCGGATGAAGTTCGACGACTCGCCATCGATGAACGGCCCGGTCAGCCGGACGTTGTCGCCACCCTGCGGGTTCTCGATCTTGACCACGTCCGCGCCCAGGTCAGCAAGCTGCATCGCGCAGAAGGGGCCGGCCATGAAATTCCCGACCTCGACGACCCGAATTCCATCAAGGGGTGGCTTGCCGGGCATCCGGAATAGGCTACCGCGTACCCTTTCCGGCATGAGTCGCGAATACCGACGGACGGCCTTGGCCGGCTTTGACAACGTCGAGATCTTCCGGCTGGACAGCCGTTCCGACGCCAACCTCGCGACCCTGCCGGTGACCGTGAAGGTTCTCCTGGAGGGGCTGATTCGCGGCGCCGCCGCCGGCCGCGTCAGCGAGGAGAGCGTCAGCGGGCTGGCTCGCTGGCCGGCGCCAGCCGCCGCGGGGGCTGAGGTGCCCTTCACTCCGGCGAGGGTGCTGCTGCAGGACTTCACGGGAGTTCCCGCTGTGGTGGACCTGGCGGCGATGCGCAGCGCGATGGCGCGGGCGGGCAAGGATGCCCGCAAGATCGACCCCCTGGTCCCGGCCGACCTGGTGATCGACCACTCGGTGCAGGTGGACTCCTTCGGCAGCCTGCGCGCCTACGACAGCAACATCGTCCGCGAATACGAGCGCAACTTCGAGCGCTACGCCCTGCTCCGCTGGGCGCAGCAGGCGTTCAACAGCTTCAGCGTCGTGCCGCCCGGCATGGGCATCTGCCACCAGGTCAACCTGGAGCACCTGGCCCGGGTGGTCCAGCTGAGGCAGTTGGATGGCGCCCGGGTCGCGATTCCAGACACGCTGGTCGGAACCGACTCGCACACCACGATGGTCAACGGCCTCGGTGTGCTGGGCTGGGGTGTCGGCGGAATCGAGGCGGAAGCGGCCCTGCTCGGCCAGCCGATGTTCCTCAGCAACCCGGTGGTCGTGGGCGTCAGGTTCAGCGGCGCCCTCCGGCCGGGCGCGACCGCCACCGACCTGGTGCTGACCCTGACCGAGATGCTGCGCAAGCACGGTGTCGTGAACAAGTTCGTCGAGTTCTGCGGCGACGGCCTCAGCAACCTGACCGTGGCCGACCGGGCGACCCTCTCCAACATGTGCCCCGAATACGGGGCCACCTCGGCCCTCTTCCCCGTCGATCACCAGACCCTGCGCTACCTCGAGGTGACCGGCCGGGAGCCCGAGCACATCCGGCTGGTGGAGGCCTACTGCCGCGAGCAGGGACTCTTCCGCACCGATGAGACTCCCATCCCGACGTTCACCGAGCTGCTGCAGCTCGACCTGGCCAGCGTCGAGCCGTCACTGGCCGGACCCCGCCGGCCCCAGGACCGCCAGTCGCTGCCGAATGTCTGGAAGTCCTTCACCGACGTCTTCGGTTCCGGGCCGGAGGACAGCCCCGCCGACGGGCGGGCGAGGATGGGCGGCGAGGGCGGTGATACCCAGAGCAACCTCAAGGCGGCGGAGGCTGCCGCGGCGGGCAGTGGAGGGACGGCCACCGCCACCCGGCCCGGCGAAATCGTGGCTGACGGGTCGGTGGTGATCGCCGCGATCACCTCCTGCACCAACACCTC
>CAXMLP010000463.1:0-4507 GCA_964194225.1 uncultured bacterium
GTAGATGACCATGAGCGGGTCGTCGGGTTGGCAGGCGACCGTGGCGAGGTGGCTGTCCTCGTGCTCCAGCAGCTGTTCCCAGACCCGGTCGCGGCCGTGCATCCAGGGGATCTCGCGGCCGATCCGGCGCAGCACGATGACGTGCTCGACGCCTGGACAATCGTGGAGCGCCTCGTCGGCCACCTCCTTCATGGCGACGACCTTGCCCCGCCGGTAGAAGCCGTCAGCGCAGATCAGCAGGCGGGCCCCGGCGTCGTTCAGCCGGGCGGCCACAGCGCCCGAGCCGAAGCCGCTGAACAGGGGCACGATGACAGCGCCGATCTTGGCGATCGCGAGCAGCGTGATCGCGGTCTCGGGACACATTGGCAGGAACACCCCGACGCCGTCGCCGGCCTTGATCCCCAAGCGACCGAGGGCGCGACCGAGCCGGCAGACCTCCTGGTGCAGCTGACGGTAGGTCAACCGGCGCACCTCGCCCGGCTCACCCTCCCAGACCAGGGCAATCTTGTCCGGCTGCGCCAGCTCGCCGCTCAGCCACTGGTCGAGGCAGGTCTCGACGATGTTCAGCTCTCCCCCCGCGAACCACCTCGGCCATTCCGGGCCGGCGGAGAGGTCGAGGACCTTGTCATATGGTTTCGAGAAGCGCACCCCGAGGTCTTCAATGAGCGCCGCCCAGAACCAGTCCGGGTCCTCGATCGATCGCTGCAGCAGCTGGTCGTGGTCGGCGATCCCATGCCGCCGCATGAAGCGCGTCAACCGGGCACGTTCGATTACCTCGGGACTCGGCTCCCAGACGACCTCCCCGATGACGACCGGCTGCATCCAGGCGCAGTTTAGTTCTCGGCCGGTCGGGCGAGCAGCCGCTCGGCCTCCTCCTTCAGGTCCCAATAGTTCGCCCAGGCCGTGCGGGCACGGGTCAGTGCCTGTCTCGCGCCGCTCCTCTCCCGGGCCGCCTGCGCGGCGTGGTGCTGGGCGTAGATCCAACGATCGAGGGCGCGGTCGAGAGTCGCCGAGACCGCCTCCTGCCAATGCCCCGGCTGACCTCCCGGCGGGGGCAGGACCAGCTGCTTCCAGGTGCCTCCGCCGGCCAACGCCAAGACCGTGGCCTGACCGGCGCCACGGCCGAGATGGGTGCCCGTCGTCGGGTTCCGCGGGTTTGCGCTCATGAGGCGGTACTGGACACTGAGAACCAGCTCGTGAGCGCTCCGAAGAGTGGCCGGGGCGATGCTCGCCTCCCCCCGGCCGGCCTTGACCTGGAGCACCTCGATGGCCCGGCGCAGGTTCTCGGGCACCCGGCGCTGGTCGTCCAGGCGAAGCTCCTCGACCTCTTCCAAGAGCTCATCAGCCTCTTCAAGGAGGTTGCGGCGGCGGCGATCCTCAGGGTCTCGCGGTGGCCTCTTCAAGTCGCCCCGAAACTAACTCCGGGGAGGCCGGACGTAAAGTATTTATTTACAAAATCTCCCTTTAGATGGGAGGGGAGGCGGGGTCAGACGGAGGTGCGCCGCTGCGCAGGCCCAGCAAGCGCTCGGCGTTGACACGCAGGAGCTTCTCGAGAACGGTGACCGGAAGGTCCAGTCCGGAGATCTCCTCGAGACAGCGCTGGGGTTGGATGAAGGGGTAGTCGCTGCCGAAGAGGAACTGGTCCTGGAGGCGCGTCCGGATCTCGCGGACCACCTCGGGCGGGATGTACCGGGGCGCCCAGCCCGAGGTGTCGATCCAGATGTTGGTCTTGTGCATCGCCATCGCCAGCAGCTCCACGTGCCAGGGCCAGCCCATGTGCGCGGCGATGATGTTGAGGGTGGGAACGGCGGCCGCGAGCGGATCAAGCCGGATCGGCTGGCAGAGGTCGATCCGGATTCCGGAGCCGCCCGGCGTCCCGCCACCGATCCCGCTCGTCCCCGTGTGGAAGATGCAGGGAAAGCCCAGCTCGGCGCATTTGGCGAAGATCGGCCAGTGCCGCTCGTCGTCAGGCGCGAAGTTCTGCAGCGAGGGGTGGAACTTGCCGCCGACCAGGCCCAGCTCGGCAGCCGTCTCCAGCTCGGCGAGCGCTCGCTCTCCCTTGAGGGGATCGACGCTGGCGAAGCCGATGAAGACCTCCGGGTAGTCCCTGACCGCGGCGGCGACAAACTCATTGCTGAGCCGGGGCCGGCCGGTGGCGGTCTCGGCGTCCCAGGCCAGCAGCACCGCCTTCATATCAAGGTCGGAGTAGCGCCGTGCCAGCTCCTCGAGGGACTCGCGGGCGACCGGTGAGTGGAAATACCGCTCAGCGGCCTCGACGTAGCCTTTCAGGCTGACGTCCAACCATTCGGGTGTCGGCAGATGAACGTGGAAGTCGATCGCCCGCACCGCTGGGATCATACGTTTTGTGTTGAGCGCAACGCTCCTCCTGCTGGCGGGTGGCGAGAGCCGCCGGATGGGAACTGCCAAGGCGCTTCTCCCGGTCGCCGGCGGCACCCTGTTGGAGTGGCAGTACTCGCGGCTGGCGGGAGGCTTCGCCGAGGTGCTCGTCTCCGCCAATGATGCGGCGCTGGTGCCCGCCGGGCTGCGCCTGGTGCCCGACGGCCACCCCGGCCGAGGGCCGCTGGCGGGCATCGCGGCCGGCCTCGCCGCGGCCGCCCACGACGCGGTGGTGGTCGTCGCCTGTGACATGCCCCGCGTGACGCCCGGCCTCCTCGCCGACCTGCTCAGCTGCAGCGGGGAGGTGGACGCGGCGGTGCCGCGCCTTTCGGCACGGCCCGAGCCGGTCTGTGCCTGCTATCGCCGCTCCGCGCTGGTCGCCATCTCAGCAGCGCTGGAGGACGGGCGGCTGCAGGCGGCAAGCGTGCTGTCGGAACTGCGCGTGCACTGGCTGGATCATCTTGATGCCGGATTGTTCTGGAACATAAACACACCTGCCGACTATCAGCTTTTCCAATCGTCCCTTTCACGCCCTCAGCCATAATTCAAAAGAAGGGACAGAGTTCAGCCGCAGTAGAACGGAGAAGTGCGCTTTGAAGATCGTTGTGACCGTGAAGCAGATTCCGGACCCCAATGGGGCACCCCGGCTGACCGCTGACAACCGAATGGCGCGGGACGGCGAGGTCGTGTTGGACCCCGGCGACGAATACGGAATCGAGGCAGCCCTCAAAATCAAAGAAGCGGCTGGTGAAGCCGAGGTTGTGCTCATCTCAATGGGTCCGGCAAAGGCCGCCGATGCCATCAGAAAGGGTCTCAGCATGGGTGCTGACCGGGCGATCCACGTCACCGACGACGGCCTCGCCGGCTCGGATGCTCTGACCACCGCCCAGGTGCTTGCGGCGGCCATCAAGGGCGAGAGCCCGGATCTTGTGATCTGTGGCACCGAGTCGACCGACGGGTCGACGGGGATGGTCCCGCCGATGCTCGCCGAGCTCCTCGGTTTCCCGCAGCTGACCTTCGCCAAGCAGGTGGCGGTGAGCGGCGGCAAGGTCTCGGTCCAGCGCCAGACGGAGAATGGCTACGACAAAGTGGAGGCGGATACGCCGGCCCTCGTCACGGTCACGGCGGGCGTCGGTGAGCCGCGCTACGCCTCCCTCAAGGGCATCATGGCGGCGCGCTCCAAGGAGGTGCGCAAGGTCGGCCTGGGCGACCTCGGGCTAACCCGCGGACCCGCGGTTGAGGAGGTTCTCGACCTCTCCGACGCCGAGCAGCGCCAGGCCGGTGAGGTGATCCAGGACGACGGCACGGCGGTGGACCGGATCGTCGCCCTGCTGGTCAAGGTGAAGGCAGTCTGAGATGAAGGTCTGGATTTACGCTGAACTTTCACAGGGCAAGCTGATGCCGATCTCCCTGGAGCTGCTGACGGTGGCCAGGAGCCTCGGCGAGGCCCAGGCGGTGGCGCTCGGCAAGGGGGCGCAGGCGGCTGCTCAGGCGCTCGGCCGCCACGGTGCGGGCAAGGTCTACGCCTGTGAGGATGAGACCTTCGACCAGTTCATCGCTCAACCCGCCACCGACACGATGGCCGCCCTCGTCCAGGCGAACAAGCCGGACCTGATCCTGTTCGGATTCACCTATGACTCGCGAGAGGTGGCCGGGCGGCTGGCCGCCCGCCTCGGCGTCGGCCAGGTCTCCAATGCCCTGGACGTAAAAGTGAAGGGTGACGAAATCGTCGCCCTGGTCCCCTATTTCGGCGGAGCCAAGGTCGCGCGAATGAGCGTCAAGAATCGCCCCGCGATCGTCCTGGTGCGACCCAAATCATTCGAGGCCGCCGAGACGGGCGGCAGCGCCGAGGTGGAGAGCGTCACCGCCACGATCGGCCCCGAATCACGCCGCGCGCGCCTCGTCGAGCGGGTGGTCGAGAAGGGCGAGAAGGTCAAGCTCGAGGACGCCCAGATCGTCGTCAGCGGTGGCCGCGGTATGCAGGGACCCGAGAATTTCCCGCTTCTCGAAGACCTCGCCGACGCGCTCGGCGGCGCTGTCGGCGCCAGCCGTGCCGTGGTCGACGCGGGCTGGGTCCCCTATTCGATGCAGGTGGGCCAGACCGGCAAGG
>CAXMLP010000464.1:0-9936 GCA_964194225.1 uncultured bacterium
GGTCTTGCCCGCGCCGTTGGGCCCGATGATGCTGAGAAACTCGCCCGGCGCCACCGAGAAGCTGACTCCGTCGACGATGACGGCGCCGCCAACCCGAAAGCCGAGCTCCTCGACTCTCATGACGGCGCCGGTCATGTCAACTCTCGATTCGGTTGTCGCAGCCGCGGCGCTAACTACTTCTGAGGCGGCGCGGTTTCCTGCGGCGACAGGGTCTTGACGAGCTCCGCGGTCACGTCCGGGCCCGACCCATTGAGCTTCGCGATGAACATCGGCTGCAGCATCGCGTGGTCAGCCGCCCGGACCGTCAACTGGCCCTTCGGCGCCAGGAAGCTGTAGCCCTCCAGCGCGCTGATCATCTTGTCCACATTCTGGTCCCCGTCCGCCTTGTCGATGGCGCGGGCGAGGAGCTGGGCGGTGACGAAGCCGTCCGGCGTGAAGAGGTCGGGGAAGCTGCCGTTCGCCTTCTCCTTGCTGATCAGGTACTTGTTCACATCGTTGCTGGCGGCACCCTGGAAATAGAGGCTGATCAGCGAAATCTTGCTGCCGGCGGTGCCATAGATGGGCCAGGAGGCCTTTTCGGCCAGGCCCGTCACGACGGTCGTGGAGTTCAGCACGCCCTGTTGATCCAGCGCCTGAAACATCGACTGCGTCGTGCTTCCCGCCCAGGCCACGTAGATGAGGTCGACCTTGGCGTCCTTGGCCTGCTTGGCAAAAGTGGTGAAGTCGCTGGCGGTGGGCGGCACCAGCAGCGAGCTGACAATCGAGCCCTCGCCGAAAACGCTCTTCACTGCGACGACGTTGCCCTGTCCGAACGCGGTGTCCTGAGCGAAGACGAGGACCTTCTTCCCAGTCACCGACCCCAGCATGGCCTTGGCGGTGATCACGTCCTGGATGCTCTGCCGGCCGCTCCGGAAGGTGTACTTGTTGATGCCCGTGATCCCGTCGGTGGCGGCCGGGCCGGAGATGTTGAGGACCTGGTTTTGGGCGGCCAGCGGCGCGACCTGGAGGGCGACGCCGGACGCGGTCGAGCCTCCGATGATCTTGTAGCCCTGTCCGATCAGGTCCTTGGCGATCGACACTGCCTTGGCCGGATCGCCGCCGTCATCGTTGACGCTCACATTTATCTTGTGGCCGTTGACCTTGCCGGTGCCCTTGGTGACGTAATCGAGGCCGATGTTGAAGCCGTCGATGTACTGGGTGCCGTAGGCCGCCAGGGGACCCGTCTTCGAGTAGATCAGGCCAAACTTGACGTCCGGCTTCGCGCCGCCGCTGCTGGGGGCCTGGTCGGTGCTCCCGCCACAGGCTGCGATCATGCCAATTGCGGCAACGGCGGCCAGCGACACCCTGATCGGACGCAAATTTCTCACTTCGTTTTCCTACCTCCTGAATTCGCTTCGACTTGGACGGCTGCACTATTCAGGCAGCGGGCGGTGAATGACTCGATCAGATCGGCCACCTGCGAGACACCCGGCTCGGCCAGGGCGATCGTGTAATGGGTTGTGCCGGGGAGAAGATGCTCCTCGACCTCGGGCAGGCACTGCCGGATCTCCTGCATCACCTGGTCGGGGATGATCGGCGGTTGGCCGGGCGCAACCCCGTCCTCGGCGCGGATGACCATGACCGGACAGGTGATCGCGCGGAGGCGGCGCCGCGCCTTGGGCTTGTCCGCCATCGATCGGAAGTCCTCGCGCACGGCTACCTCGAGCGGTCTCGGCCGCAGCTCCGGCGCCTCCCCCCCAAGGTCGTAATCGAGGTAGGCCTCCACCCAGGGACCCCATGCCTCTGGGGGAATGGCGGGCAGCGATCGCCACTGCTCGAGGTACGCCGCCCGACTCGGGTAGGTGGTGCGCAGGCGTTCCATCTGCGGCCGCAGGAGCGCGTCAAGGAGCTGGTCGAGGTCGAGGCCGGGGGGGACGTCCAGCAGGTAGCCACCATCCAGCATCACCAGGCCGGCCACCATCTCGGGGGCGCGGGCGGCCATCGCGGCTCCGATGTAAGCGCCCATCGAATGGCCGACCACAACTGCCCTGCCGATGCCCGCGCTGCGCATCGAGGCGAGCAGGTCGTCGGCATGCTGGTCCATTCCATAGGGGCCCTCGGGCTTGTCGGACGCGCCGCGACCGCGCAGGTCGGGCGCCCAGACCGAACGCCGCCCGGCCAGCCGCTCGGCGATCCCGATGAAATTCATGTGGGAGGCAGTCAGCGCGTGCACTCCGACGATCGGGTCAGCGCCGGCCGACCAGCGACCATAGGCAAGCCGGATCTCGCCGGCGGCCACCGTGCCTGTGCTGTAGCCCGTCGCTTGGCTGTCGCTGATGTCTTCTCCCTCCCGAGCGCTCGCTAGGGTTCCGCGTCACGAGTCGCGCAGAACCGTCGGCTTGCCGAGCGATCGCTCGTACGGTACAGATTGCCGTGACGGCTGTCAATCGCCGTCCGGCGGGGTAACATGCCGCCAGCGTGAGGGACGGGATTCGACGGGCCGGGGACAGCGGGCAACCGATCCAATCCCTGCCGCCGCGGGCCGCCGCTAACGGCTCGCTGCTGCCACCCCGGGCGACCGCCAACGGCACCCTGCGCCGGCTCCAGGAGGCGGCCCTGGTCGGCTTCGGCGAGCGCGGCTACCACGGCGTCTCGACGCGCGACCTGGCCAGCGCGTCGGGAGTCGGCGTCAGCTCGGTCTACGCGCACATCACGGCCAAGGAGGACATCCTGCTCGAGCTGATGCTGCTCGGCCACCAGGAACACAACGAAAGCCTGGGGAGGGCACTCCTTGCCGCGCAGCCGCAGCCCCCCGCGCAGCTCCACGCCCTGGTCACCGCCCACGTCACGTTCCATGCCACCTACGCCCTGCTGGCAAGGGTTTGCAACCGAGAGCTGCACGCGCTCTCCAGCGCCAACGCGGAGCGGGTGATGGCGATCCGGCTCGACTCGGAGCGAATGTTTCTCGATGTTGTCGAGCGCGGCATCGCCGACGGCAGCTTCGCCTGCGATGACGCGTGGCTGGTGGTGGCGGCGATCGGTGGCATGGGCATCCGGGTCGCCGATTGGTTTGACCCCACAGGTGGTCGGACCGCGGAGCAGGTCGCGCACGCCTATTCGCGTTTTGCGGTGAACCTGCTCGCCTGAATCGGCGATGTTCGCCGCCGGCTCAGCGGACCGAGAGAACCGCCTGCGTCTGCGTCACCCGGGCCACGAGGCGATCCTGGTCGTCGTAGAGCTCGGTGTCGACCACGATCACCGTCCTCCCCGCATGCAGCGGCCGGCTCACCGCGCGAACCGTCCCCGCGCGCACCGAGCGCAGGAAGTTGGTCTTGGACTCGATCGTGGTCGTCCCGCCGCTGCCGGCGGGTAGGTTGAGAAAGGCGCAGAAGGCGCCGGCGGTATCGGCCAGCGCCATCAGCGCGCCACCGTGCAGCACTCCGCCGAAGGTGCAACGCGACGCATCCCAGCGCAGGTTCGCCGTCACCCGGTCGGGGCTGCCAGCCAGTTCTTCGACACCGATGAGCGCCGCGAACGGCATCCGCTCCACTCTTTCCGTGTCAGCGGGCATGCTTCACAGCCTGCGCCACTCGGCCTCGCTGCGCGTCATTCCTCTGCCTGTGGCCGGAACCGGCCACCATCTTCACGCTCAAGTGATCCTTAGGGTTGGATCAGGCGCCGGGAGAGGACCTCCGGCGACGAGGGTGAGCGCCTCCCAGGGGACCTTCAGCGGGCTCGTCGTCCGCGTCAGCAGGAGGTCGGTGTCGAGCCGGCCGGACCGTATGGTCGGGCCGAATGGACTCCAGAACGCACCGTCGGCTGTGATCGTCAATTCCGGGGGAAGGTCGGCGACGCTCGCCGCAACGCCGACATTGCTGACCGCGGCGCGGCCGCGGCTGATGATGGGTCGAACGACGTGGTCCTCGTCAGGCACGCCGAGGCTGCGGTGGAGTTCGCAAAGGCGCGCCAGCTGCTTCGGGCCGAGGCTGTTCGAAGTGGTCGCGATTCGGACCCGGAGCCCGAGCTCTCGCAGCATGGGAATGGCGGCCAGGACAGCGGCGTGGTTGCCGTCGCCCCGGAATTCATCGTTGACGTCCGGCTCGGCGCTGTCCAGGGACAGCTGGATCCCAACGTCGCTGCCGCGGAGAACGGCGAGCTCCCGGAGCACCCGCGGCGAGAAGGCCGTGCCGTTGGAGAGGACCAGGACGGGCAGGTGCAGCGACATCTCCCGCAGCAGCGCAGGCAGCCCTTTAACCAGGAAGGGTTCCCCGCCCGTCACACCGAGGCTGTCGAAGCCGAGTGCGGCCGCCTGCCCCGCCAGGTTCAACATCAGATCAGCCGAAAGCTGCCGCCTGGGCACGCCCGGCCCTGACTCGGTGAGGCAGTAGCTGCAGGTGAGGTTGCAGTGGTAATTGGCATAAAACCAGAGGCGGCCCGCCATGTCAGACCGGGAGCTCGAGCGCGGTGGCGAACCGGTTGAGCAGGATGGTGGTCGCCGCAACCAGCGTGAGCTCGACAATCTCGGCGTCGCTGAAGAGTTGGCGGAGGCACTCGACAGCCGTGTCGGGATGGTTGGAGATGGCGTCAGAAAACCGCAGCGCGGCGAGCTCCCGCTCCGCCCAGGCCGGTGCGGGAAGGTCCGAGTCGCCGCGCAGAGCTGACACCTCCGCCGCCTGGAAACCCATCCGGCGGGCGACCCCGGAATGGGTCTCGACGCAGTAGTTGCATCGATTCGCCGCGGACACTCGCAGGACCACGATCTCCTTCAGGCGGGCGGGCAGGCTGGTCGGCCCGTAGACGGCATTGATGAAGTCGAGCGAGCTCGCCGCCAGCTCGGGCACGTTGGCCAGTGCCGCCGTGATCGGCCCCGGATCGCCGGCGGCGAAGAGGCTCCGCACCAGCAGCGGCGCTGTCGACTCGGTCACCAGCTCAACTTTTGCCAATTGCCGCCGCCCCCTCCGGACCCCAGAGTTGGAACCGCCCGTCGTCGCAGAGGACCGGTCGCCTTTCAGATAGCCGGGCGACGACCGACCGCCGCTCCTCAAGATCGACATAGCCCGGCTGGCGTCCGCGGCGGTCGACCACGACGTAATCCGCCGCCGCCGCCAACCCGATGACGGTCAGCCGAGGGCGGGCGGCCAGGGGAGCGGCGACCGAATCGTCAGCCGCAACCGGTGCCGCCGGTGGTAGGGCGGCGGTGCAGGCCCGAAGTCGATGCAGCGCGGGTTCGGCGCCGGGTCGCAACAGTGGAGTGGCGCCCAGGCCGATCAGCAGGGCGGGAAGCGCCAAGAGGGCGGCGGGCACGGCGGCGGGCACCCGGCCGGCGACGGGCAGGCGCCGGGCGCCGAGAACCCCGGCCACGAAGACAGGGAGCACGAGCAGGAGCCCGTAATGCAGACCGAGGTCAGGCTGGACCGGGTGGTGGCTGAGGAGGTCGGCGAGCAGGGGCGGCAGGCTCAGCGCCAGCCAGCGCAGGCTCAGCAGGGGCAGGGCGGCTATGCTGGCCAGCAGCCCCGCATAGGCGAGCCAGCCGGCCGGGTGGTAGAGGCTGCCGGCAAGGGCGCCGGCATCCGCGTGGAGCAGCCAGCCGTAGTAATCAGCCACCAGAGAGGGTTGACCGGCGCGCAGCAGTGGCATCGCCACGAATACCGCGAGGGCTCCCCAGAGCGCCGCCCCGGCGGCCAGGCCGAGCCCCAGGAAGCGACGCCCCTGGGATGCCACCAGCAGCCCGACAACCACGACGGTGTAGGACTGGTCCTCCTTGGCGGCAAGGGTCATGAGCGCCAGCGGCCACATTAGCAGCGCTCTCCCGGTGATCCCAGCCCAGCCGGCCGCCAGCGCGACGGGCAGGGCGAGGGCCTCGGTGTGAAATTCGGCGATGACCGCCTGTTGCACCACCAACCAGGCCGGCAGCGGCGCCGCCAGGGCGGCCGCCAGCCAGCGCCGCCCGGGCAGCAGGGCCGCGGCGAGCAGGTATCCGGCGGGGGCCGCCGCGGCGAGTCCGGCCGCGTTGAGAATGGAGAGCAGCCGCGAATCGGCCCAGATCCACTGGAGGGCGGCGGGCACCGTCAGCAGGGGTGAGAAGTGCGTCCCGAGGAAGTTCCCGACCAGGAAGCCGCTGCTGAAGCCACGGCCATGGCTCGCGTTCCAGACAACCTGTTCGAAGAAGGCCTGGTCGTAGGCGGAGTCGAGCAACTGGTCGGCTCGGCTGAGCAGCAGGGCGGCATAGACGGCCAGAGCGACAACGCCGGCCGCGACCGGTAGAGCGGCGGGCGAAGCCGCGAGAAGGCCGGGGCGGTGGCTCAGAACCACCGACCCAGCTTTGGGTATCGCGCGACCAGCCTGCCGTCGAAACCCCAGGTCCGCCCCGACCTCAGGAAGACCAGGCAGAGCAGCGGCACCCACTCGACGGCGTACTCGAACAGCCACTCACCGGAGAAGAGAGCGGCGAACTGGATATGCAGGGAGAGGCCCGCGGCGAGGAGCGCTCCCAGGGCGCTTCCCACGCCGAAGAGGAGCAGGAGGCCCGCGCCGACTTCGCTGATCCCGACGATCGGGCCGATCACCGACCAGTTGGGCAGGAAGAGGCCGTAGACGAGGTCGTGGTAGAGCTGCACCGGGTGGTGCTGAGCGTGATGGTCGATGATCTTGCGGGCACCCTCGGAATCGATCAGGTAACCGAAGGGGGTGCCCGAGGGGAGCGGCAGCAGTTTGATGATGCCATTGCTGAAGAACACCAGGCCGAAGAAAATCCGCAGCACGGCGATGGCCCGGCGCTGCCGGGAGGGCTGGTCGAGAGTGTCCGGGTCGGAGCTGGTCGCCATCACGCGAGCTTCGCCTCCTCATGGTCAAGCCTGGTCTCGATCTCGACACACCCCGAGATGGTGCGCGCCACCGGGCAGCGGGAAGCGTGAAAGGAGTGAGCGCGCTCGGCGGCTTCGCGCTTGTCGGCCGGGCAGCCGGTGAGCGTGTAGCGCACCCTGATCCGCTTGATCACGAGGACTTTGTCATCGACATGGACATCTCCTTCGGCATGGGCCACCAGCCTGCCCTCTGACGCATCGATCCCGCGCGCCTCCAGCGCGCCACCCAGTGTTCCGACCAGTCAACCAGCAGCTGCTGCCACCACATAATCGAGCGTTGTCGCGTGTTCGGGGTATTCGCCGGCGGCGACCCCGTAATGGGCTCTGACCTCACCGTGCGTCCCGAACGTCACCGGATCTGGCTCAATCGGGAGGGTCGCTTCACGGATTGGTCCGCGGAGGCGGACAACCTTGACTCGTGACACGTAAGCCGCTGCCTGGATCTCCATCTGGTTTTCCCCCTTGTCAGGTCCGAGGCCGCCCGGGTCGGGCGCTGGTTCGAACCAAACCGCGTTCTCGAAGCAAAGCTTCAGCGGCTCCGAAGTATTCCCTGACATCGCCCTGGCGGCCCACCCAGTCGAGGTAATGGCCAATCCCGGTGGCAACATCAACGCCCGGCCGGAAGCCAAGCTGCTCGGCGCGGGAGATGTCCGAAACCAGGTCGCGCATCTCGCCGGGCCGGAATTCGCCGCGCACCTCCGGGTCGATTCGACGGCCGAGGTGATCGCCGATGATCTCGGCCATCCGGAGGACGGACGTGCCAACGCCGCTGCCGATGTTCACCGCCAGCCCATCGCAGGCGTCGGAGGACGCCGCCAGCAGGTTGGCCCGGGCGACGTCCTCCACGAAGCACATGTCGCGGGTCTGCCGGCCGTCCTCAAAGACCACCGGGGCAAGGCCGTTGAGCAGGCGTGTGGTAAAGATGGCGATCACCCCGGTGTAGGGGTTGCGCAGTGATTGACGCGGTCCGTAGGTGCACGAATAACGCAGCGCAACGGCGGGGATGCCTGTCTGCCGGCTCCAGGTCAGAACCAGCCGTTCCTGGTCAACCTTGGTGATCGCGTAGACCGTGTCACCCCCCAGAGGCGCTTCCTCCGGCGTCGGGGCGGGCGTGGTGGCGCCGGCGCAGATGGGACAGCGCACCGCGAAGTCCCCGGCAGCCAACTGCGCCGTGGGCCGCGGCAGCGGATGCTGCAGACCGTGCGCGGCACAGCTCACCGCGCCCTCGCGGTAGACGGCCTGCGATGACGCCACGATCACCTTCTTCACGGGAAGCCGCTCGTCGCGGATGATCTCCAAAAGCTGGGCGGTGCCGAAGGAGTTCACCGCGACGAACTTGGCGATCTCGGGCATGTAGCCGCCGTAGGCTGCCTGGTGGAAAACGACGTCCACGCCACTGAGCGCCGCCCGCACGGCCTCGCGGTCGCGGATGTCGGAGCGGTGAAAATCAACCTCGGCCGGAAGCCAGGCCGGCGGCCCGGCATGCGTCTGGGGCTCCAGGTTGTCAAGGCTGCGGATCCGCCAGCCCTCGGCGAGCAGCAGGTCGACGAGGTGTGACCCGATCAGCCCGGCACCCCCGGTGACGAGCGCGAGCCGGCTCACGCCGACTCCTGCCGGCGGCGGTGGCCCAGTTCCACCAGGGCCTGGCGGGTGGCGCTGAGATCCCGCTGAAGCGCGCAGGCGGCCTCGAGCAGAGGAAGGTCGGCCAGCTGGTCGACGTCGAAGGTGGGTTCCAGCAGTCCGACGCGCAGACCCGCCTGCGCGGCCCGGCCTAGGAGTTCCTGAAGCACATTCGGGGTGCTCATCGAAATCCCGGCCAGGAGATCGTGATGGCGGCGCATGCCAATCAGCGAATAGCCGCCGTCGACGGTCGGAACGACGACCACGTCTTGCCCTTCCAGAAGCCGGAAGGCATCGGTGATGGTTTCGACGCTCAGCTGCGGCGAGTCCGAGCCGATCAGCACCACCGGCGAGCCACCCGGAGTGGCGAAGGCCGATGTGAAGAGCCGATCCTGCCGCTCGGCCCAGTTTCCGGGTCCCTGGCCGAGGTACTCGGCGGTGCCGGGCAATCCGACCTGCCTGGCCAGCTCATCCCAGGAGTCGTCGGGTGTGATGAACCAGGCTGTCCGGAGTGGTGCGCCGGCGAACCGGGCGGCCAGGTCGCGCAGGAACGCCAGGTAGAGTTCGACTGCGGCGGCCTCGCCAATCTCCCGCGCCAGCCGTGTCTTCACGAACCCGGCGCGCGGGGCCTTGGCCGCGATGTAGAGCCGGTTCACCGGACGCCCCCGACCCGTGCCACCGGCTCGCTGGGGCGCCACGTCCTATGACGCACAGCGGTGCCGAGAATCGACCACCCCGCCTGCAGGCTGCCGGCCAGCGTACCCCCCACCTTGGAGACGCCGACGCGACGCCGGTAGGTCGTCTCCACCTCGCGATAACGCAGGCCCGCCCGGAAGGCCTTGACGATCATCTCGGTCGACCAGCCGAAGGTCATCTCCGACATCTCCAGCGACTCCAGCTGTCGGCGCCGGATGGCGCGAAAGGGGCCCAGGTCGCGGACCCGACCGCCGTAAAGAACCCCGATCGCAAGAATCGCCACCCGGTTGCCAGCGAGCTGTTGAGGAGTCATCGAGCCGCCCTCTCGTCTGCTCCGCACCCCGACCACGAGGTCGGCCTCGTCGCGCAGGATCGGGCCGAGGATAGCGGGGAGGTCACGGGGATCATCCGAGCCGTCCCCATCCAGCAGCACAAGGACATCGTCAGCGCCGGCCGCGGCGACTCCGGCCGCGCAGGCTCGACCGTAACCGCGAATGGGTTCCGATACGACAGTCGCCCCCGCCGCAGCTGCCGTTGCTGCAGTCTGGTCGGTCGACCCGTTGTCCACCACCACCACCCGACCCTTCACCGAGGGAGGCAGGGCGCGAAGGAGATCGGCGACGACCCGGCCGATGACCGCCGCCTCGTTGAGGGCGGGGATTATCAGCGTCACCGATTCGAGCCGAGCCATTCCCTGAGCACCCTATTGGACTGTATCGGCTGAATGTGACAGGCCGGAGACGCGCAGGCCGGCGTCACAGGGAGTCGGAGTCGCCGT
>CAXMLP010000465.1:0-5699 GCA_964194225.1 uncultured bacterium
CGGCAAAGACCTCTCGCTTCGTGGCGGGAGGTCTTTCATTTCCGGCCACTCGATCAACAGCGGTGCGTATGGAACTTCTCACATGAAACAGATGCCGATCTCGAAGTACAGACCCTATCCGCCGGTCGGATTGGCGGATCGCCGCTGGCCGGACCGCGTCATCGATCGCGCGCCGACCTGGTGCAGTGTCGATCTCCGCGACGGCAACCAGGCCCTGGTCGACCCGATGGACGTTCATCGCAAGCGGCGCCTCTTCAAGCTCCTGGTCGCCAGCGGTTTCAAGGAGATCGAGGTTGGCTTTCCGGCAGCCTCCCAGCCTGACTTCGACTTCGTCCGACAGCTGATCGAGGAGAACCTGGTCCCCGACGATGTGACGATTCAGGTGCTCACCCAGGCGCGCGACGAGCTCATCGAGAGGACCTTCGAGAGCCTTGCCGGTGCCAGGCGCGCGATCGTTCACCTCTACAACTCGACCTCCACACTGCAGAGGAGGGTCGTATTCAAGCTCGACCGCCCTGGCATCATCGAGGTCGCCGTCAACGGCGCCGAGGTGATCAAACGCCTGGCTCCGTTGCTGGTGGGCACCGATCTCACGTTCGAGTACTCGCCGGAGAGCTTCACCGGAACCGAGCTCGACTTTGCCCGCGAGATCTCAGAGGCCGTGATGGATGTCTGGCAGCCGACGCCGGAGCGGAAGATGATCCTCAACCTGCCGGCGACTGTTGAGATGAGCACGCCGAACATCTATGCCGACCAGATCGAATGGTGCGATCGCAACATCGGGCGGCGGGAGAGCTGGATTCTGAGCGTGCACACGCACAACGACCGCGGCTCCGCTGTGGCGGCGACCGAGCTGGCCGTGATGGCGGGCGCCGAGCGCGTCGAGGGCACGCTTTTCGGCAACGGCGAGCGGACCGGCAACGTCGACCTGGTCACCCTCGCCATGAACCTCTTCAGCCAGGGCGTCGACCCCGGCCTGGACCTGTCTGACATCGACGAGATGCGCCGCGTCGCCGAGGAGTGCAACCGGCTGCCCGTCCACCCTCGCCATCCCTACGTCGGTGAGCTCGTCTATACTGCCTTCTCGGGCTCCCACCAGGATGCGATCAAGAAGGGGATGGAGGCCGCGGCGGCCGCCGGTGACGAGCCCTGGGACGTTCCCTACCTGCCGATCGATCCCCATGACGTGGGTCGCACCTACGAGGCGATCATCCGGGTCAACAGCCAGTCCGGCAAGGGTGGCGTCGCGTACATCATGAAGAACGACTACCACCTGGACCTCCCCCGCCGGCTGCAGATCGAGTTCATGCAGCTGATCCAGAAGATCACCGACTCGAGCGGGCAGGAGATCACCCCGGAGGAGATCTGGAACGCCTTCCAGTGGACCTATCTCAACGCCGAGATGGCGCTCGAGCTGGGCGAGCACGAGACCAGCGACCACGGCGGAGCCGGGGCGGGCGGGGGCACCGAGCTGCGGGCCGAGATCATCATCGAGGGCGAGGAGCGTTCCATCTCGGGTCGCGGCAACGGTCCGATCGCCGCCTTTGTTGACGCGCTCGCCAGGGACTGCCAGATCGACCTCCGCGTTCTCGACTATGCGGAGCACGCGATCGCGTCGGGGTCGGACGCAACAGCCGTAGCCTACGTCGAAGCGGCCGACTCGGCCGGCCGCGTCGCCTGGGGCGTCGGCAAGGATCCCAACATCGTCACCGCGTCATTGCGGGCGATCGCCTGCGCCGCAACGCGCCTCGGACTGAGCCGCCGGCCGGACGCCGTGGCTGCTCCGCGCGAGGTCAAGAGGTAGGCCCTGCAGCGGACCTTGCTGATCTCGCTCGGCGCGGTCGCCGGCGCAAACCTGCGGTATTGGGTGGGAGTCCTCTTTCTGAGGTACCTGCCCGCCGCTTTTCCCACCGGCACCCTGGTCATCAACATCACTGGCAGCTTGGTCCTGGGTGCCTTCGTCGCCCTCGAGGCCGGCCGCCTGCCCGAATCATTCAGCAGCCCTCGGCTTCTGATTGCCGTCGGCTTCTTCGGGGCCTACACGACCTTCTCTGCCTTCAGCCTTGAGATTTTCGACCTCATCAACCGGCGCTCCTTCGGACTGGCAGCCGTCTATGTTGTGGCCAGCGTGATGGGTGGCGTGCTCGGGCTCGCCGTGGGTTATCTCGCCGGCCAGGCCCTGCGGGCTGCCTGAGGTTTCAGGCGGAACCGACCAGGTCGGGGAGGACCAGTTTCAGGGCCTGCACATATTGGCCGGCCTGCTCGGGAGTCAGCTGGCGGCTGAGACGCAGCAGGACCGGGCCCTTCTCACTCGAGTAGTCGTATTCCGCGGCGGCAACCGCTCCCAGGCTCTTCAACCGCGCACTGAGATCCTGGGCGCTGGCGAAGAGCTCGAGCGCCCCACCATCCTGGACCGCGGTGCCGGGCGGCCGCTGCCCGGCGACGGGCAGCCGCGAGTCATGCCACGCCGCCCGCGCCGTGTACTGGTTGGGCCGGCCCAAAAGCTTGTCGGGGTCAGAGTCGGCCGTGAAGACGGTCACCTCCGCGATCGGCAGCCCGATCGCCTTGGCCGCCGCCAGCACGCTGTCGACGCTGAGTGGAGCCAGGGTCGGAGAGGGGGAGGGCGAGGGAGTCGGCGTCGGGGTTGGGCGCGGGGTGGCGGTGGCCTGGTTGCCTCCGCCACAGGCCATGACGAGGGCAAGGGCGAGACCCGCGAGAACAGCCTTCAAGGTCGTCACCGACCCGGCTTGGGCTTGGCGGCCCGGTCGCCAGCTGTGCGGTGGCCAGAGGCGATTCGTTCGCCTGGGTTTACTGACACGTGCGGAGGATTACAGCGCCCATGGGAAAAATAGCTTCGCCCTGATGGCCGAAACGAGATCAGCTGCCACCTGACGGCGCGGCCGCGAGGCGGCCCACCACGGGCGCCCAGCGCGACTCATCGGCGGAGATCGCCTCCGGCAGGTCAACGGCCGGAAACTCGGATTTGAAGCCCGCCGCGGTGTCGAAGACCACCACCTCGTCGCCTGCCTCGATTGCGCCTGACTTCCGAAGGTGGGGGAGCGCCGCCACGGCGGCGGCCGTCTCGAGGCTGACGAAGCCGCCCCCGGCGCGTCCGATCAGCGCCTGCATGGGAGCGAGCTCCGCTTCCGGGACGGCAACGGCGGTGCCACCCGAGGCGCGGATGCAGTCGAGCATCAGGAAGTCGCCGACGGCGCCGGGGACGCGCAGTCCGGCTGCCGACGTGGTCGCGTCGGTCCAGGGTTCTGCGAAGCGCTCGCCGCGCTCGAAGGCCCTTACGATGGGCGCGCAGCCCTCCGTCTGGACGCTGATCAATCGCGGCCGTGCCGCTCCAATCAGGCCGAGCGCCTGGAGTTCCTCAAAGGCCTTCCACATGCCGACCAGCCCGGTCCCGCCCCCGGTCGGGTAGATCACGGCATCCGGGAGCCGCCAGCCCAGCTCTTCGGCCAGCTCGAGCCCCATCGTCTTCTTGCCCTCCAGCCGATAGGGCTCCTTCAGTGTGCTCATGTCGAAGGCCCCCAGGTCCCGGGCGATGACCTTGGCAAGCCTGCCGCAGTCGGAGATCAGCCCGTCCATCAGGACCAGGGTTCCGCCGGTGACGATCACCTCTACCTGGTTGGCCAGTGGCGCGTCGGCCGGCATGATGAGGGTGGCCCGCACGCCCGCCCGCGACGCGTAGGCGCTCAGCGCCCCGGCGGCGTTGCCGGCCGAGGGAGCCACGAGGTGGCGGGCGCCCAGCTCGACGGCGCGGCTGACCGCCACCGCCATGCCCCTCGACTTGAAGGAGCCAGCGGGATTGAGGCCCTCCGCCTTCAGGAGCAGTCGCGGGATGCCGAACCTCTCGCCAAGGCGGGGCAGCGGCAGCAACGGGGTCTGGCCCTCGCCGAGGCTCGAGACGAAGCGCCAGTCCCTGACCGGAAGGATCTCCCGCCACCGCCAGAGGCCGCCCCCGACCCGCCGGCCGAGTGAGGCCGCATCCAGTGTTCGCCGAGCCGCGGCGAGGTCGTAGCGGGCGAGCACCGGGCGGCCATCGGCAGGGTCGAGCCCGATCAGCTGGTCGCTCGGAAAGTGCGTCCCGCTGAGTGAGCCCTCGAGGTGCGTCAGCGTCGATCCTGTCGCACCCTGGCTCGGCAGCACGGCGTCAACCTAACAGCACCCGACGCCGGGCCGGCGCCGTGTTGCCTTTTCGGTGGTCGCGCGTTTGATCTCCACATGAACCGGCGACACCTGCTCACCATCCTTCCCCTCCTCGCGTTCACCGTGGCCGTGGGCACGCTCGGGCGACCGAGCGCGGCGTTCGCGTCCTGCGCAATCAATCCCACGGCAGGCGGCTCTGCCACGGCGCCCGGCTTTGCCACGGCGCCATTGGTATTTGTCGGAACGGTCACCGCCACGAGTGACGGGGGCCGGCACGCGGTGGTGAAGGTGGAGTCCATCTGGTACGGGCCGTTGCTCCCGACCTATGTCCAGGTCAGCGGGTCGCCGGTTTCCGGCAACGCGGCCACCTCGGTGGATCGATCCTATGTCGCGCAGCAGCGCTATCTCTTCGTCCTGTCAAGCAGCTCACAGCCGTTGATGGACAACTCCTGTTCGTCGACCCAGCCTTACTCGCCTGCCCTCGCCGCCCAGGCGCCGGCGAACGCGCGGCCACCTCAGCCGGGTGGCGACGAGCTGGCGAATCAGCCGCTCGAGTACCTCCGTCCCGGCGCGGTCATGTTGCTCGTCGTCGGGACCGGAATCGCGTTCTGGCTCTGGCGCCGGCACTCTCGTCTGCTCTGAAAGATCGGGGCGAAATACTCTCTCGCGCAACCCGCTAGGTTTTTGACGTGGATCCACTCGGCGGCATTCACCATGTCACGGCGATCACAGGCGACGCGCGCGCCAACGCCGCCTTCTACACCGGCATCCTCGGCATGCGGCTGGTTAAGAAGTCGGTCAACCAGGACGACGTGTCGGCCTACCACCTCTTCTATGCCGATGCGCAGGGCAGCCCGGGCACCGACCTCACCTTCTTCGACTGGCCAATGACGCCCGCCAATCAACCGGGCGTGCCCTCAATGGGCCCGATCGCGCTCCAGGTCGGCTCCCTCGAGGCTCTCGACTGGTGGCAGGCGCGCTTTGCCGAGCGGGGGGTGACACATTCGGAGCCCGGCAACCGCCGCCTGGCGTTCGCCGACCCGGAGGGCCAGCGGCTCGAGCTGGTCGCGGCCGGCGGCGCGCCGGGCGGGGAGCCTTGGCTCCAGAGCCCGGTGCCGGCCGCGTTCCAGGTCATCGGTCTCCACGGCGTCACTCTGGTCAGCGCCCGGCCACAGCAGACGGTTGACCTGCTCACCCGAGTGCTCGGCTTCAGGCAGACCGACGAGGGAGTGCGCGAGGTCTTCGAGGCGGGCGGCGGTGGACCGGGCACCGAGTTGATCCTCGAGCGTCCCATTGAGGTGGGCATGGGCAAGCAGGGCCGGGGAGGAGTCCATCACGTCGCCTTCCGGGTTCCCGACGAGCGGACTCAGCTGGACTGGCTGCAGCGCGTTCGATCGGCCGGTCTCCAGACGACGGACGTGATCGACCGCTTCTATTTCAAGTCGGTCTACTTTCGAGAGCCGGGCGGCAACCTCTTCGAGCTCGCCACCGATGGACCAGGCTTCACCGTGGACGAGCCGGTCGGCGAGCTCGGTCAGCGGCTC
>CAXMLP010000466.1:0-1772 GCA_964194225.1 uncultured bacterium
CAGGATCACGGCGGGGGCTCCGCAGATTCCGCAGCGCACGGTCAGGGTCCCGGACGGGGCAGGGCAGCGCCGGCCAGGTCGGTCAGCGCCAAAAACAGCTGAAAGGTCTCGAGATAGTCGGATCCAACATGGCCGATCGTGCGCGGACCGCGCCGCTCGATCGCGGGAACCCGCTCACAGAGGTCGGCCATCATCGGTTGGAGCAGGTCGAGCTCAAGGTCGATCCTGCCTTCGACCAGCAGCGGCGGGATGTTGTCGAGACGCTCGAGGGCCCGTTTTGCGCCCGCCCGGATCCGATCCCTGGCAACCGTCGGGTGAAGTGAGCGGGCCGAGTGCCCGCCGATTCCCTCCTTAACCACGATGCCCTCCACCGGGAGGACGAACTCGTGCATCTCCGAAACGGCGGCGGCGTCGCCCGTGAAGAGGGCGAGCGGGCAGCCGAAGTAGCCGGCGATCGCGGCGTTCAGCGAACCCTCCGACTGCGGCCGGCCATTGATCCGGACCTGCGCCAGAACGCGAGGGTCATAGGTGTGGTCGATGACCGCGTCGGCGGTACCGGCCGAGGCGTGGTAGCCGATGAAGAAGGCCGCCTGGAAGCCAGGGCCGATCCCGGCGCACATCCCCAGCCGGGCCTCGCTTCCACTGACCAGCTCGGCGGCGGGGTGCAGTCGTTCGGCGAGCAGATTGCGGCCGTCCATGTGCGCGTCCTTGACGAAGAATTCCTGCGCGCCGGCCTCCAGCGCGCCCTCGATGGCGGCGTTGCATTCGAGCGTCATCAGCCGCACTGCCTCCGGGTACTCGACCGCCCCCCGCTCGCCCTGGCGGGGATGGACGACTCCGGCGACGCCCTCCAGGTCGACGGAGATGAATATCTTCAAGCGCGATTCAATCTGTGTAGCGGGAGATCAGCCCGTCCTCGCGCCTTCGCTCGGCCTGGTAGAGGGGGCAATCCTCGTAGTTGCGCACGCAGATCGGTGGGCTGTCGCTGAGGCGCCGGCGCGTGTGCGACTCGCCGTCGACATGGCAGTCGAAGTGGTAGGTCCGCAGCGGACCGGTCTTATCGCGGTAGAACTCCTCGAGATAGGGACAGCGACGCACAGCCGTACCTACGATAGTCGAGCCAGTGCTCGAATTCGCCCGCACCGCCGAGTCGATCCGAGCCACTCGGTCAAAGCTCGAGAAGACTCGCCTTCTGGCCGGCTACCTGAGCGAACTTGACGCGGCCGATCTGAGGCTGGCGACGGTCTGGATGACCGGTCGGCCCTTCGCCGTCAACGACCCCCGGACCCTCCAGCTCGGGGGATCGTCGCTCTGGCGAGCCGTCAGTCAGCTCACCGGCCGGGAGCCGGACGAGCTGGGCGAGCTCTACCTCAAACATTCGGATCCCGGGGACTGGGCCGAGGAGGTGCTGGCGGAGACGACCCATCCCCGGCCGACCTCCCTTCAGGAGTTGGGCGCGGCCTTTGCCGCGATGGAAGCGGCCGCCGGCAGCGCGGACCGGATCAATCAGCTCACCGCGCTTTTGGACCGGCTGGAGCCGGCGGCTGCCAAATACGTCGTGAAGATCATGGCCAGCGACCTGCGCATCGGCCTCCAGGAGGGACTCGTGGAGGAGGCGATCGCGCGATCATTTCAACTTCCCCTGGCCACCGTCCGGCGGGTGCACATGCTGACCGGCGATCTCGGCGAGACGGCGGTTCGGGCGCGAGCAGGGGAGACCGCCGCGGCCGGCATCGAGCTGTTCAAGCCGATCCGGTTCATGCTCGCCGGCG
>CAXMLP010000467.1:0-2149 GCA_964194225.1 uncultured bacterium
GGCCGGCACTGACCGCCCGGACCAGGACTGTGCGGATGACCTCGCTCGTGTCGAGGGAGGCGCTCAGGTCGGCCGCCACATCGATTGCGAGCTGGAGCCGGGCACTGGTGATCTCGGCGAGCCGGAGCAGCTCCGCTCGCTGCAGAGACACGCTGACGCGTCGGCCGAAACCATCCATCAACTCCCGCTCGACAGCGCTGAAGGGATGACTCCCCTCCCGGTAGAACCCGAGCACACCGAGACCCGAACGCCCATCTGGCAGGGCCTCGCCGAGCGGGATGAGGCGAACGGTGTCGATCCCGGTGCCGCTCGTCATCTGGGCTGCCACAGGGCTCGCCTTCGAAAAGGAGTCCGACTCGATGACCCTTCCCTCCGCGATCACAACCCGGCTCAGGTTGGTCTCGGCCAGGACATGGCTGCTGTTCACGATGCCCGCCGCCCAGCCCGGCGTGCCGGCCACGAACTCCAGCAGATGGGGCTGGTCCGCCGGTACCACGCCGATGAGGCAGGCGACCTCGGGGAGCAGGCGGGTGGCCTGTTCGATGACGCGATCGGCGACATCATCAAAGGAGGCGGCGTTCCAGATCGCGTCCGAGGCCTCCACGACCGATTGCAGGCGCTCGCGCGTCGCCTGGAGCTCAGCGTGGGTCAGCGCATTGTCGAGGGCGATGCCCGCCTGATCGGCGAGGAGCGCGAGGAGGAACTCCTCCTCGGCGTCGAATCGTTTGACCTCCCGTCGGTACACCCCGATCGTGCCGATCAATGCCCCGCGCCGTCGAATCGGGGCCGTGACCGCAGATCCGAGGGGCTCTTCGGCCAGGATCCGATGGACGGCGGGTTGGTGGCTGGATCGCGGGACGAGACTCAGATCGTCGATTCGCTGCAGCTCGCCGATCTTGAACGATCGCGCGTTGAGGCCCTTGTCGGTACCGAGTCGGAGGGTATCCCAATCCCTCGAGGTTCCGCCATGCACGGCGCGCGAGACAAGCTCGCCGGTGGCGTCATCCAGCAGAAAGATGGCGGCGATGTCCGCGTTCAGCACGGCGGTTGTGGCCTGGGCCACCGCCTTGAGCGTCTCGTCGAGGTCAAGGCTGGCCACCATCGCCACGGTCACGGCATGAAATGAGGTCAAGGCGGCCGAACGCTGAGTGCCTGAACGGCCTGCCTTCACGCTACCAACCGTCCCTCAAAGTGCCGACTCTGTCAATTTGAGACGTAACCTGATATCGTAACTATCACATGAAGCACCGCGCCAGTATAATGAAGTTGTCGCAGCCGCGGACTGGCCGGCCGAGCCTGATGGCCCACTTCCAAGCGCAGTGGTCCGTGCTCGAGGCCGACCTCCCCCCGGATCGGATGACGCAGCTGGAGGACCTCCTGGGCCATGTTCGCCGCTGCGAGCGATGGGCTCGCCTCGATGACCGATTGAACTTGGGCCGGGTCGAATCCGAAGCCTGACGCGCCCTGTCGGTTCCCTTGTCCGCACATTTACTATAATGTTTACTTACAGCAACAAGAAGGGTTAATGGTCTATTAGCATGGCGATGCAAAAACACGTTTCCAACCGCAATGACTATCCCCGCCTGGACCTGGACAAGCCCATCTACACGTTGGGTGTGGCCAGCGAGATGCTGGATGCGCACCCGCGCACCCTGATGGTCTACGAGCAGCTCGAGATGATCAAGCCTCAGCGCACGCCCACCAATCGCCGACGCTACTCTCCCCGTGACGTCATGAAGCTCCAGGCCATCCAGAAGCTCACCCGAAGGCACGGGGTGAACCTGGCCGGCGCGCGCTTCATCCTGGCCCTGTTGAAGGAGCTTCACGACCACCACGTCGAACCACCGTCTCGCTTTCGGGACGTCGACGTCAGCCTGCTCCAAGTCTGAGGCCAAGACTGATTGCTGAGGCGCATTTCCACAGCTTTGTCAAGGCTGTGGACAGCTCCTACACTTCTTGTTGCTCCCCGACTATCACCTGTTGTTGCACCTGTTGTTGCACCTGTT
The DNA here is from genome assembly GCA_964194225.1 of uncultured bacterium. Lineage (GTDB taxonomy): Bacteria > Chloroflexota > Dormibacteria > Dormibacterales > Dormibacteraceae > CAXMLP01. The sequence goes on from CAXMLP010000467.1 coordinate 2,007, forward strand.
GTTGCCGCGGTATCACGAAGTGCGAATCCACTCTCGCCGGGGCGATCAGCGAAGTCGGCGGAGCACCGCGAGGGAGCGCGGAGCCACCTGGAGCATCTCCGACGCCCGGCATCGGCGCCGGCCCGGCGTCTCCTCGGGGCGGG
>CAXMLP010000468.1:0-2526 GCA_964194225.1 uncultured bacterium
TCAACGTTCCGGTGTTACGGCGTACTAGCGGGCTCCACTCGGAGGAAATCGCGCACGGCAACCGGGAACTCCGCCAGTTGCTCATCGGTGATCGGGTTGGTCAGGGGCAGCGCGGTGGCCGAGATCAGTTGGTTGAGAACAATGCGCAGGACTGACTTGCACGCTTCCAGCGGGAGGCCGGCGGACTCAAGGACGTCACTGTGCTGGTCGAGCCATCCCTCTGCGGCCTCCTGAAGGTGAGCAGTTGCCTCGCGCAGCCGCATCAGGATCGCTTAATCGGTGGGCTCTCGCAGCTGGTCCCCCTTTGCCCTGTACACCTCCCGCACCTCGGCCTGGGCAAACGTCTGGAATGCCAGGCTGACAGCGCGCAGGTTCTCCAGGCGTTGCTCGTGGAAGCTCGCCGCCCATTCAACACGGGCCGCCGCGTCGCCGACCGAGCAACGCGGGTAGCGACGCTTATCGATGTCGCCGACCGTCAGGTGGCGGCAGCTCAGGACCGCTCGGAGGGGGCGATGATGCAGATCGAAGCCGACGAAGGAGCGGGGTACGAAGGCCGGGCAGTCCTTGAACTCGGGCGGAAACGGCCGGTTATAGGGACAGGAGTCGCCCGGCAGTTCCGGCAGCTTCTCTCGGCCGCTGGGGGTGGCTGCCATCGGCAACCGATTCTAGTTGCCGGTGGACACCCAGACCGGAATCGTGGGTGGTTCCAGAGGTGGCAGTGGCGGCGGCTGTGACTCAGGCAGGCGGCGCGTCCAGCCGGAAGACGAGTGAGTAACCCTGGCCAGGGCGATTGACCAACTCGCAGGGAATCTCCAGAGCCGCCCAGGATGCGGCGCAGGCGACGGACGTAGTTGCGGACCTCCTCCGGATAGAGTGTCGGATCCGACCAGGCCTGGCCGAGGATCTGAGCGGCGGAAAAGAATCGATGGGGGTGGTCGAGCAGGAACTCGAGCAGCTGAAACTCGCGCCCGGTGAGGGTCGCTTCGCGGCCCTGGTGACGGATCTTCCGGCCCTCCGCGTCGAGCCAGAGCCCGTGCAGCTCCCAGACCCGCTGGTACCAAAGGTCCATCCGGGCTTCGTAACCCTCCATCTGGCGTTTGATGATGGTCAGGTCATCGCTGGCGGCTTGGCGCGCGGTCGGGCTCAACTTCGTAACTTCACGCTCGACCCGACTGAGCAACCCCCGCTTGAACTGGAGGAGGTCGGCGTAGACGCTCATCCAGTGCCTGGCGTCCTCCCAGTGGGCGGTGCTCAGGTCCTCTCCCTCCAGTGGTTGGGCAACCGAAGCGGAAACCGGACGAGCCATGCCGGCAGTCTATTTCACCACCGCAAAAATGACGCCAAAAAAGGCTAATCATTCCGGCCGGGGTGAGGCCTCCCGGACGCTGCCGTAAGGTGGCTCGACGCCTCCCCTGACGACGTGGTAGCAACCCTGCCGGAAGGTCACCCGAACCGGTTGCCCCTCGCGTACCTCGCTGTCGGAGGGCAGGGCACAGTAGAGCCGGGACCGGCCGCCGGCGACGACCTCGACCAGCGTCTGGTGCGCACCCGGACGAATCCGTCCGACGACCGCCGGTACACCGCCCTCGCCGAGCCGGGCTGCGTCGGCGGGGACCGCCACCGCAATCGTTCCCGGGCCGGCAACCTCGCCGGCTACCTCGAAATCGCCCCAATCTGTGCTGGCGGTGGTTCCATCGCCGGTTCGGCGCAGGTCTCTCACTGGGAGTAGGTTCGCCATGCCGACCAGGCGGGCGGCCGCCGCGGTGGCGGGGCTCCGGAAGACGTCTGCCGTGGGCCCCTGTTGGATGACGCGGCCGCCCGCCAGGACCACCACTTCATCCGCCAGGTCGAGGGAGTCCTCGCGGTCGTGGGTGACGAAGACGATGGGCAGGCCGGTCCTCTGCTGGACGTTCCTGACCAAAGTGCGAAGCTGGCCGCGGATCTCAGGGTCGAGACTGGAAAAGGCCTCGTCGAGGATCAGGGCGCGGGGAACCGGGGCCAGCGCCCTGGCGATGGCAACCCGCTGGCGTTCACCCCCGGACAGCACCCGGATCCGGGCCTGGGCGTGCCGGTGAAGGTCCAGACTGCGGAGCAGCTCCGCGGAGCGCCGTTCCCTCTCCGCCGCCGGCAGGTGCCGGATCCCGAATTCAATGTTTCCCCTCACGTCGAGGTGCTCGAAGAGTCCATCGCGCTGGGCGACATAGCCGATCTGTCTGTCCTCTGCTGGCACCGAAATCCCCTTGTCGGTGTCCAAAAGCACGCTTCCGTTCACCGAGACGGTCCCCCGCGCTGCCAGCAGCCCCGCGATCACTCTCATCGTCAGCGTCTTGCCGGCGCCGGATGCGCCGATCAGCGCGAGGATGCCGGTGCCGCCGTGGAAGCGCGGCCTCAGCTCGAACCCATCCAGCCGGACCTGGAAGTCGACCGCCAGACCGTCGCCCGGAGCCTGGCGGATCATCCATGAGAGGTCCGACTCCGCAATCTCCGGCGGCGGGCTCGGCAGCTCAGCCGCCGGCGCCGGCGGCT
>CAXMLP010000469.1:0-3007 GCA_964194225.1 uncultured bacterium
GTCTTGCCATGATCGACGTGGGCGATGATGGCCAGGTTGCGGATGTCGTGTCTGAGGCTTGTCATGTTTTCTTGCCGGACGGACGGTTCTGAATCAAAAAGAAACCCCGGACGGCAGCGCCGCCCGGGGTTCCGCTGAACTCTTACCTAGGCGATTCGCACGCTCTTCGCGCGGGGGCCCTTGGGGCTCGCCTCGATCTCGAAAGTGACCTTCTCACCGCCATTCAGGCTGTCGAAGTCACCTTCGGTCCCGCTGCGGTGGAAGAAGTACTCCTTGCCATCCTCGGCGGCGATGAATCCAAAGCCACGGTCGGAGACGAGCTTCTTGATGGTTCCTGACTGCATTCTGTGTCCTCTTTTCTTCTCGAACGAAAAACTTTCCCTTAACGCGCGGGTCTGTTCGAGAAGCTGAGACGACCACGGGCGAAAGCGCCGCCACCTAATTCATCGTGGAAGCTGGAAGAGTATACCCCATAAATGAAGGACGGGGCACCGACCCCGTCCTTCTCACACTCGGCGAACCCGCCGGACACTGGGAAACCGGCTACAGGCGGGACGCTCCGCCCGGGGTCTCGCCGCGGTAGGCGCCGGTCTCGGCACCACGCTTCTCGACAAACTCCTTGAAGCGCTTGAGGTCGCCTTCGATCTGGCGGTCGTCGAAGCCGAGCGCGCTGCCGATGTTCTCGGTGAGGCCATGGGGCTCGTAATCCATCGTCAGGGAGATGTTGCAGCTGTTCTCGCTGAGATGATGGAAGTCGACCACGCCGGCATTCGGTGCGCCGGTGATGCTCCGCCAGGCGATGCGCTGGTCAGCTACCTGCTCGACGATCTCCGCCTCCCAGGTCTCCTCCTTACCCGCGATCTCGGCCCGCCAGGTCATGTGCCTGTCATCGAGCTGCCTGACCTCTTTCACGCCATCCATGAACTGCGGGAATGATTCGAACTGGGTCCACTGGTTGTAGGCCGTGGTGACCGGGACGTTGACTTCAATGTCTTTGGTGATCTTGGACAATGCAGATTTTCCTCCTGAGAGTTATAGCGATACGCTCATTTGTCCTGAGCGCTGAGCTAACACTATCAACATGCTGCCGGTTGTCGCCGTCGAGATCCTCAGCGCAGGCTGTCCCTGACGACGGCGGCGAGCGCCTCGATGAACTCGGGGCGGTCGTTGAAGGAAGCGGTGCGCCGGAGCTCCAGGCCGCGGCTGCGGGCGAACTCCTGCGCCTCGACATCGAGGTCGTAGAGGACCTCGAGATGGTCGGCCACGAAACCTATCGGGCAGACCAGAACCCGGCGGGCGCCGGATCGCTCAACGGCCTCCAAGAGGTCGGGGCCGAGCCAGGGCTCGCCGGTGGTGCTGGCCGACTGGAACGCGAACTCCCAGGGCGGCAGGTCCATCGTGGCCTCCACCAGACGGCAGGTGTCAAAGAGGCGATCGCGATAGCCGTCGCCCTCCGCAATGATCCGGGCGGGCAGGCTGTGGGCCGTGAAAAAGAGGCGCTCCGGCGAGAAGCCCGCCAGCGCCTCGGAGAGGATGGAACGGAGAGCGGCAATGTACTGAGGGTGGTCGTGGAAGCCGGGGATGAAGATCAGGTCGCCCGGCCATTCCGATTCGAGAGCCCGGCGGTAGGCGCCCAGGCTCATCTCGGCATAGTGCGGCGCCAGCACGAGGCCGACCAGTCGGTCCACCCCGGCGGCGCGAGCGACGGTGGCTCCCTCGGTGACGAACGGCTGAGCATGCTTCATGCCGACGAAGGTGGGCAGCCCGAGCGCCGTTTCAAGCGCCGCCGCCTGCCGGCGGGTGATTCGATCGAGAGGCGAACCACCGATGGCGCGATAGCGCTGAGTCAGCTCCTCGAGGGCGGCCGGGCTGGGCGGCCGGCCGCCGCGGATGTGCGTGAAATAGGCCTCGATGTCCGCCTCGGTGGCGGGGCTGCCGTAGGCCATGCAGAGGACCCCGGTCGAGCGGCCGTCGTTCGGGCCACTTTTAGCGGTGCGGGCAGGAGTCGCCCCGCGGGGAATCGTCATGGCTTCGCCGCGGGGAGGACCAGCTCCCATTCATGAACGGTCTCGACCAGCGCCTGGAGGTTTTCAAGGGGCGTCTCGGGCAGCACTCCGTGGCCGAGATTGAAGATGTGACCGGGCCTTCCCGCCGCCCGGAGCAGCACATCCCGGGCTCGCTCGCGCACAAGCTCTGTCGGCCCCAGCATCACGGCGGGGTCAAGGTTGCCCTGAACCCCGAGCTCGAGACCCACCCGTTCCCAGCCCCGATCCAGGGGTACCCGCCAGTCAAGGGAGACGATGTCGGGGCCGGTGGCGGCGATCGACTCGAGAAGGCCCGCCGTGTTCGTTCCGAAGTGAACCCGCGGCACTCGCAACGACGCCAGGCTGTCGAAGATCGCCCGGGTGTGAGGCTGGACGTGAGCCTCGTAGTCCTCGACGCCGAGCGCTCCCGCCCAGCTGTCGAAGAGCTGGACCGCCTGGGCACCCGCCTCCACCTGCGCCCGCAGGTACCCCGCCATGGTGAGCGCCAGCTTTTCCAGCAGAGATCGGAAGGCGGCGGGCTCCGCGTACATGAACCGCTTCACCTTCTTGAAATCGCGACTGGGCCGGCCCTCGATGAGGTAGCTGGCCAGCGTAAAGGGAGCGCCCGAGAAGCAGATCACCGGTACGGGTGATTCCGCCACGACCTGACGCACCGCGGTGATCACCTGCGGCGCCGCCTCCTCGCCCGCGGGGACCCGCAGCCGCTCGATGTCGGCGGGCGTCACGATAGGTGCGGCGATCACCGGACCGACGTCCTCCACGAGCTCGAAATCGACGCCCATCCCCTTCAGCGGGAGCATGATGTCGGCGAACATCACCGCTGCGTCAACGCCCAGGCGGCGCACCGGCTGCAGGGTGACCTCGGCGCACAGCTCTGGCTGCGCGACGATGTCCACCAGTCGATACTTTTCGCGCAACTTCCGGTATTCGGGTAGCGACCGGCCGGCCTGGCGCATGAACCA
>CAXMLP010000470.1:0-1990 GCA_964194225.1 uncultured bacterium
CAGAGAGCGGGCGGGATGGCCCAGTACCGGCCCATTTCGTTGAGGCTGATCGCATAACCCGAGCGCAGCTTCGAAAAGGCCGTCCAGGCGGAATCTCGCTCGGCCAGTCGATAACCGGCCCTGGCCAGCCTTTCGCACGCCTGATCGAACTCGAACCGTTCGATACCCACCTCATGTTCGTGCGAGAACCCGAAGAAGTGACTCAGGTCCTCGACAAGGTGCGTACCAACCATGTACATCACTTTGGCGGGCCCCCGCGGAACCCCCTCGACGGTGGTCAGCACCAGCACCGTCGCATCCAGCACCGCGCCCAGCGCGCTCACCCACGACTCGTTGTCGTGACTCGACCGGAAATAGTTGAGGATGGGGTAGGCGAGATGGCTCTCGAGCACCTCCGCGCTCCAGAACTTCCATTCGTGGAAGAGCTCATCGAGGTGGGAGACCATGTCGTAATGCATGCTGTTCTCCAGGAGCAGCACACCGGAGGGCGGGGCGCCTGCCACCGCGTCAAGAGTGATGATGCGCATCTCGCGGCGGGCAAATGAGGCGTAGAGCGAGAAGAGCAGGCTGATCACCATCGCCACCACGCCCAACCCGGTGGCCCCTTCGATCAGCGCGATCACTCGGGCCCAGGGCCCGAGTGGGACGATGTCGCCAAAGCCAATCGTCAGGAACGCGACGCCGGAGAAGTAAAACGTCGAGCCAAGGTCGGCGGGGACCGGCTTCAGCTCCTCGCGAACTCCGTGGAGGATCAACCCATAGCCAACCAGCAGCCCTATGACCCAGACGATGAGAACCACGATCAGGGAAAGCGGGGCATATGAGCCGAGCATCCCCTCGCGGGTGCTTCCCCGGGTGATCCGGCCGGCCAGTGCGCGCCAGACCTTCCAGGTGCCCCGGGTCAGGAGAGTTGACGGACGGAACCTTCCCCGGGCGGGGCGAGGAACCACAACGCTGACGAAGAGGTCGCGCAGTGCTACGCCAACCAGGAGGGCGCCGACCACGACCTCCAACCATCGCAGGGCGATCAACGGGTGGCCATCCAGCTCATCAGATCACATGATCTGCAAAAAAGAGAGGCGCCGCGCTGGCGCCTCTCTTGACGTAGGAGGAGGAGTACTGGTTTAGTACGCGACCTTCTCGTTCGACTTGCTTCCGACATACAGCCAGCCGGCGACCGCAGCGAGGATCGCGGTTGCTGCATGAAGGGCGATGTCGGTTCCACCCAGTGGCACGAGCCCAAAGCCGGTCGGGGTGATGAAGCCGACGACGACGAGAACCGCGAACAGGATCGCCATGCCACGGGCGTACTGGAGGGCACGGTTGCTCATGAAGGCGGCGATGCCGGCGAGTCCCACGAGAAGGTGCACGATGTTGTGAAGCACATTCACCGGGAAGATGATCAGGGTGTGGGTCTCCAGCGTCGGCGCCACGAAGAAGCCGAGGATTCCCACGAGGGTGTAGACCACCCCAAAGCCGATTGCGTACAGACGGGTCAGGTTCATACAGATGCCTCCGTTATGTGTGCGGGCGTGAGACGCCCGAGAATTTGGTCGGACCGGTCACCGAAAACGATTAGGACTGCCGCCGACAGCTCGACGGCCTTTGTGAAGATGCCAACCACGTCCACAGCCTCCCGGCCGATAAGGATGTAGAACGCGTAGGCAAGAAGAGTCGCGGTGACCAGCGCCAGCGCCGGTAGCCGCCAGAAAGAAGTCACGTAGATACCGATCACCGTGGCCGTCATCGCAATGCCGTTCATTGCGAAGAGGACCCCGAGTACTCGGTCCTCGGCAAAATGGGTCGGGGCGAGCGAGAGGTGGACCATCGCCGAGATCGCCAGCCCTAGCGCGGCCAGGTGGGCCGCCGGGCCAGCCTTGCGATAGCCCTGCACGAAGCGACCGGCGAAGCCGACGCCGGCCAAGGAACCAGCCTGCATTGCCAGGGCGAAGACGAAGAGCAGGATCGGGAGGTAGAGCAGCCCGACGAT
>CAXMLP010000471.1:0-2575 GCA_964194225.1 uncultured bacterium
GAGCCAGGCATGCACCTCGAGCGGCGGGTTGGCGCTGTGCGCCCGGCGGATCAGGTAGGCGAGCGGGTCGAAGGGCCGCTGAGGCAGGTCGACGTCGTCCGCGATCGGCTCGATCCCCCGCCGGAAGTAGGCGTCGCCCTGCTTGCGAACCTGCACGAAGAGAGTGTTGAGGTTGCCACGGTGCGCGCGTTTGATCAGAAGGTCGACCTCCCTGGGATTCTTGAAGCCCTCGTGGAAGGCATCGACCCAGAGGGCGCGGTACTCGGCGGGACCGGTCGGGTGAATCTCCGGCTCGGGCGGCGAGGGGCTGGCCAGGGCAGCGGCACTTGTGCCGACAGCTGGCTGAGAGGGGGTGACAGCGGCCGGGCTTGGCCCGCAGGCGGTTGCGAACAGGCCGACGAGCGCACCCAGGAGCGCCAACCTCCGCAACATCTCGGGGATTATGCCCTGAGCCCGGCTCAGGCGTAGGTGTGCCGGCCCAGCGATTGGGGGTCGCCGTCGGGCTGGGCCTCGGCCCACTCGGCGGCTTGCGCCGCGACCGTCATGGCCTCCTCGTCGAGCGCCTCCGCCCGGACCGGGTCCAGGCTCGCTCGAAGCAGGAGAAGAGGATCGCGGTGACGCGCCGCGGCCACCTCGTCCGGGCTTCGATAGCGGCTGTCGTCGTCGTTCGACGTGTTCGGCAGGAACCGATAGCAATGTGCTTCTAGGAACGTCGGGCCGCCACCGCTCCTTGCGCGCTCGATGGCGCGGGTCGCGGCGGCATGGACCGCCGCCACGTCCATCCCGTCCACAGCCTCCCCGGCCATCCCGTATCCGGCGGCGCGCGTCAGGAGGTCGGGCAGGGCGGATTCCAATCGGGAGGGGACGGATTGGGTGTAGCCGTTGTTCTCGACGCAGAACACCACCGGCAGGCGGTGGATGCCGGCGAAGTTCATCGCCTCGTGGACCTCACCTTTCTGGGCGCCGCCGTCGCCGAAAGCAATCCAGGTTACCGAGTCCTCACCAAGGAGCCGCGAGCCCCAGGCGACTCCGACGCCGTGGCTGCAGTGGTTCGGCTGCGGGCCCTGGAGGGAGATGATCCGGAGCGTGCTCGAGCCCCAGTGGGCGTAGGGCTGGCGGCCCGCCGCGTTGGGATCGTCTGCCTTGGCGAAGAAGGCGAGCATGACCTCCTCCGGTGACATCCCGAGGGTGAGCATGGCGGCGAGGTCGCGGTAATGGGGAGCGACAAAGTCGAAGCCCGGCCGGAGGGCGAGCCCGTAGCCGACGCCGATTCCCTCGTGCCCCGCGCAGGGAACGGCGAAGTGGGCCCGGCCCGCGCGGGCGAGCTTCCACATCCTCTCGTCCAGCTGGCGGGCAAGGGTCATCAGCCGGTAGGCCTCGACCGGGTCGAACGTCACGCTTCGATCAGCTCTTTGAGGCAGCGCAGGAACCGGCCTGCCTCGCCGCCGTCCACCGCGCGATGATCGACGCTGAGCGCCAGCCACGCCCGGCCCTCGCGCACTCCGCCAACCCGCAGGGCGGCAGTTTGGCCGGGCCGGACAGCCGGGATCCCGAGCAGCGAGGAGCCGGCTCCGTAGTCCACCACCGTGAAGGTGCCGGCACCGGTGGCCGGGGCGTGGGGGCCGAGATCGAGGTCGAGCCTCACCTCGGGGTGCTGCCGGATCCCCTCCCAGCTGAATTCGGCGTTGCAGGCGGGAAACCTGCGACAGGCCTCCACGACCGCGGCCAGCAGGGACTCGATGTGATCGGCCGCCAGCGCGACCTCGACCACGCTCGCCGCGGCAGGCACGGCGGCGTCGAAGGCCGGCCGTGCCGAGAGCCGTGCGGATCGGCCTGCCAAAGCCCGGGCAGCCCGGGCGATCCCGTCGCGGTTCGGGATGGCGGCGTCCTCCATCGGATCCGAGACCGGGATCCCCCCGATGTCAGCCATCGCGACACGGACCGGCGGTGCTTTGAGCGCGTCGAAGGCGGACTCGCAGACGAGCGCCGCCACCTCGGCCCCCAGCCCCATCGTGAGCGTGTCCTCATGCACGACGCAGAGCCGGCCGGTCCGCCGCACAGAGGCCAGGATGGCCGGCCGGTCGAGAGGCAGCAGGGTGCGCAGATCGAGCACCTCCGCCTCGATGCCCTCGGCGGCAAGCAGCTCCGCGGCGGCGAGCGATTCGTGCAGCATCATCCCGTAGGAGCAGATGGTCAGCTGATCCCCGCCCCGCACGACTCGCGCCCGGCCGATCTCCTCGACATGCTCGCCCTCGGGAACCTCGCCTTTGACCTTGCGGTAGCTCAGCTTGTGTTCCAGGAAGATGACCGGGTCGGGATCGCGGATGGCGGCTGTGAGCAGTCCCTTGGCGTCGGCCGGGAAGGCCGGTGCCACCACCTTCAGTCCCGGCACATGGGCAAAGAAGGCTTCGACCGATTGCGAGTGGTAGGGCCCGCCGCGAAACCCGGCGCCATAGGCGGTGCGCAGCACCAGCGGGCAGGACCAGTCCCCCGCGGTGCGGTAGCGGATCTTGGCCGCCTCCCCGATCAGGTGGTCGGTGGCGGCGTGGATGAAGTCGGCGAACTGGATCTCGGC
>CAXMLP010000472.1:0-1607 GCA_964194225.1 uncultured bacterium
GGAGATGTGTATAAGAGACGGCACCACGGCCGCCGGCCCCAGCCAGTGCACCTGCGCCAGGGCATCCAGCGGCGAGTAGAGGATAAAGGTGGCGAGGACGAGCAGGAGGAGGAGGACCGAGGCCACCCGATCCCCGAGTCCGGTGAGATAGGAAAAGCCGATCCCGACCTCGACCAACCCGATGACCGCGGCCGCGAGGGTGGGATGGACGTGCAGGTGGGGCGCCAGCAACACCGGCTGGACACCCGAATAGATGAGTGTGATGGCCGCTTGAACGGCGACCAGCGTAGGTGCGCCCACCGCCATCGCGCCCAGAAACGGGAGCCGGGGCCAGTGCCGGTCGCCAAGCATCTTCTGGAGGAAAAAGGCGCCGGCAAGGGCGACGGTGCTGGCACCGAGGCCAAGTGCGGTTCGACTGCTGATGACCAGGTCCCACCGCACCGGGTGGTCAATCGGGTTGACGAACCAGGCGACGTGTAGCAGCATCCCCTGCCCTCCAGTATCCACCGCGCGCCCGGCCAGCGGGCGCCTGGCCTAGTCCCCGCCGGCCCCCGGGCGCCTGACCTCTGACCGGCCGGGAGGAGCTGAGGCGATCTGGGCCAGGTGCTCCCGGTTGAGCTGCACGAAGCGATCGATGGTGCCGAATCCGGTCACGTGGCCGCCGCCGGTGCCGACGAGTTCCATCGCGCGGCGGCCGCACTCGGCACTGGCGAGGAGGTCGACGCCGGTGCTGATGCCCGAGCACTCGAAGAGATAAACCAGGTCCTCAGTCGCCACGTTACCCATGTCTGTCGTGTGGATCGGCATTGCTATCCCCCCACCGATGCCCGCGGCCGAGCCGTCAAATCGCCGCACTCCGGCCTCGTGACCGGCGAGGGCGTTGGCCAGCGCAAGACCGGCCAACGTGTGGAGGTGAAGCCCGAGCTGAAGGTCGGGCCACCTGTCGAGCAGGCGCGCGCAGCGCTCCCTCACCAGCTGCGGCCAGGCCAGGCCGATGCTGTCGGCCAGGCTAACCTCGGTGATCCCGAGCTGAACCGCGCGCTCGACGATCCGCGTCACCGCCGCCTCGGCCACAAGCCCGTCGTAGGGGCAGATGAAGGAGATCGCCATCCCCAGGGAGACACGAGTGCCACTCCGGCCGGCCAGCTCGACGATCTTCTCCAAGTCGGCCAGGTTCTCATCGACACTCATGTTCGAATTGAGGCGCTGATAGGTCTCGCTGGCGGCCACCAGGCAGGAGATCTTCGGCATTCCCACCGCCACCGCCCTCTCGGCACCGCGCAAGTTGGGCACCAGGGCGCGCAGGACCGGCCCCTGCACTCGGGCAATGGCTGCCTCAGCGACCGCCTCGGCATCGGCGAGCTGAGGGATGACGCGAGGATGTACGAAGCCGCTGATCTCGATCTCGGCCACTCCGGTCCGCGCGACGAACTCGATGAACTGCACCTTCTCCTCGGTGGTGGGCAGGCGCAGCCCGGGCTCATGAAGCAGGGTCTGCAGGCCGTCGCGCGGGAAGACCTCACTGATCCTGACGGCCGCCTCCGCCCTCCGGCTTTTTCTCTCGCTCACGGCTCAGATGCTAGTGGGCTGTAACGGCCGAATCGCGA
>CAXMLP010000473.1:0-1535 GCA_964194225.1 uncultured bacterium
CTCCACTCCTACGAGACCCACGACGCCCAATGGCTGGGCTTTCGCCAGCCCGTGTTGCGGACCGCGCGCGAGCGGCTGGGCGAGACGTTCGCCGACACTCGCGAGGCCAATCCAGGTGAGGTCTGGGAGGAGAACGAGTTTTGGATGGAGCTCTCGTGGCGCATCGATCCCGACGGGGCGCTTGGGATCCGGAAGTACTTCGAGTCGCAGAAGGAACCCGGCACCAAGCTGAGCGTCGACGAGTACTACGGATATATCTTCGAGAACTCGGTCCCCGGCCTGCCTGAGAAGGCGGCGGGCGAGGGCTTGAGCCCGCTCCAATACATGCGCCGCTATGGGGCCTTCGAGGTGCTTCGAAAGGTGGGGCCGCTGCATGAGCAGCCTGTCGGTGCCGAGGAGCTCGATGACGTCAACGTCGATCAGATTGGTCGTGTTTACACCAAGACGCCAAGGCCGGCCGGGCCCAACATCGTCCCTTTGCCCACGCCCGAGCCCGACGCCGACGGCCGGCGCGCGGTCGGCGTCGAGGTCGATGGCGCCATCCTGCGCGGCTTCCCCACCCCCAGCGGCAGGCTCGAGTTCTACTCCTCCACCCTCGCTGACTGGGGCTGGCCCGAGCATGCCATCCCCGGCTACATCAAGAGCCACGTACATCCCGAGCAGCTGGACGAGGAGCAGATGGTCCTGATCGCCACGTTCCGCGTGCCCATCCAGATTCATACGCGGAGTGCGAATTCGAAGTGGCTCGATGAGATCGCGCACACCAACCCGCTCTGGTTGCATCCAAGTGATGCGGACCGACTGGGCGGCATCCGCACCGGTGATCTCGTGCGGGTGGAGACCGACATCGGCCACTTCGTGGTCAAGGCCTGGGTCACCGAGGGCATCCGCCCGGGCGTGGTTGCCTGCAGCCACCACATGGGCCGCTGGAAGCTGGCCGACAAGGGCCAGCGGCAGCTCATGGCGACGGTTGGCATCGACAACCAGGACGAGCGTTGGTCGATGGTGCGCAAGCGGGGTGCGGGACCGTATGCGTCCGCCGACGCCGACACTGCCCGCATCTGGTGGACCGATGTGGGGGTCCACCAGAACCTCACCTTCCCAGTCCACCCGGACCCCATCTCCGGCATGCACTGCTGGCATCAGGCGGTGAGGGTTCGGCGCGCCGAGCCGGCCGACAGCTATGGCGACATCTCGGTCGACCTCGCGAAATCGCGCGAGGTGTACCAGAAATGGCTGGCGATGACGCGGCCCGCGGCGCAGGTCTCCCCCAACGGCACGCGCCGGCCCTATTGGCTGATGAGGCCGTTGAAGCCCGCCCTCTCCGCCTACCGGCTTCCCGATTCGCCGGCGCCCACGCCTCGCGGCGGGAGGACCTGACGGAACTCTTTCGGGCGCTGGCCGCGATCGTAGAGCCGCCAAGCGCCGAGGTGGATCGCGTGGCGCGACTGCTCGAGCTGCCAGGTCGGGCGGACGCCGCCGCCTACACCGACCTCTTCGTGCTGCAGCTGTGGCCCTACGCGTCTATATATGTA
>CAXMLP010000474.1:0-3639 GCA_964194225.1 uncultured bacterium
ACGTCATCCCAGCTGCACGGATCATTGAAATCCCAGCGCTTCTCCTCTGCATCGAAGGTGCAGGGAAACGGGTAGTCGAGCACATACGCGTCGCCCTCGCGGTGAGCGGGGACCTTGACGCCGATGGACTCCGCGAATGGCACCACCAGTGAGAGCCACCACTGCCGCAGCTGGTCGTTGGTCTTCGCTTTCAGGCGGAACTCGATCTGCGTGTGATGCATCTTGAGGGTGTCGGGCAACCCGAACCATTCGACGGTCAGCGGAAACATCCAGTCCACGTTTCGCTGCAGGTCGTCGCGTGCCTCACCGCCGGCCTTGGCGATCTTCTTCATCCAGCTCTGGCCATTGCGCAGGTGGAAGTTCTCCTCCGCCATGACCTTGACGAGGCCACGCTTCCAGGGGCCATAGGAGCACGCGTCATGGATGTCGCCGAGCAGGCAGAAACCTGCCTGGTCGTAGAACGCGTTGGCGATCACCAGCTCGGTCCAGGAGTCGAGCGGAACGTCGAAGGCATAGGGGTAGCGGAAGGCTTTGGGATCGCGCTCGAAGATCAGGGTCTGCTCGTCATCGCCGAGTTCCTCTAGCAAGTGGTACGCGATATGCGCGTGCGCCAGCTCATCCTGGATGATCGCGATGCCGGTCATGAAGGCATTGACGCTCGGCGCCCGTCTGGCGGCCCGGTAATAGGCCGGGGCTGAGATCAGCTCGGTGTCACCGCTGACGGTGAGCGTGTGCTTGAGCTCCTTCAGGTATTCGGGTGTCATCTCCGAGGAGCTCTCGACGAGGTCTCCCTTGGAGAGCAGCGAATCGAACCTGATCTGGTTGGCCGTGGCCATGCCTGAGATTGTACGCAGGGTACAATTCGCCCTCTCACGGTGGCTGTAGCTCAGTGGCAGAGCACCAGGTTGTGGCCCTGGGGGTCGTGGGTTCAAACCCCATCAGCCACCCCATACCGCGCAAGCCTCGGAGTGCTGCAAAATAGCTCGGAACTGAGCTGAAACGTAGCGGCTGGCCTAGGTGCACCTGCAATAGGGCTCATTAGTGAGCTACAATGCAGTGTGTTATGGCTGGAACCACCCAATCTCGCCTCGCTTCGGTGGCTCAAGACCAGTGGGGTCTCCTTACCAGGCAGCAGGCCGAGGCATCCGGGGTTTCTCGGGCAACGCTCCAGCGGCTGGCTTCGGACCACGTTCTCGAACGGGTCGCGCACGGTGTATACCACCTTGCCGGAGCTCCTGAGCCTGACCATCTCCAACTCCGGGCCGCCTGGCTCCAACTCGCCCCTGATGTGCCTGCCTGGAAGCGCCGGCCAAGTGAAGGGGTAGTGTCCCATCGGTCGGCTGCAGCCCTCCTTGGCCTTGGCCATCTTCCCGCCGACCGGCACGACTTCATCCTGCCCGAGCGCCGGCAGACACGTCACCCCAATGTGAGGCTTCACCACCGGTCCCTCCGAGAGCCGGAATGGACTAGCAACCAGGGCCTGCCGGTCACGCGGCCCGCGCGCACAGCGTTCGATCTCCTTGACGATCGTGAGGACCCCGAGGCCGTTGCGCACGTCGTTGCCGATGCGATCCGGGGCGGCCACGAACATCCCGCACGTTTTGCCGAAGCCCTGATGCCGATGGCTTCGCGTCTTGGCTTCCGCCGGGGCGACGGCCTGGGCAGCCTCCGCTCCCTGCTCGATCTGGTCGCGGACAACAACATTGGCAACTGGCTCGAGGACGCGCGGAACTCGCTACTCCGCGAGGCATCCAGAGCATGACCGGCGATTACGCGACGCCGACCGCCTTCCGGCGCGCGTTGACGGACCGGCTTCGAGTGCTGGCAACCACGTCGCCGTGGGCCCTGCCTCAGCTGCAGCGACAGTTCGGTTACGACCGTCTGCTGGAGCGGCTGTATTGCCGCGATGACGGATGGGTGGTCAAAGGGGCGACCGCGCTGCTCGCACGCGGAATCGGGGTGCGAGCAACGATCGATGTGGACCTCTACCGCGCAGTCGACCCCGATGCGGCTGAGGCGGAGCTGAGGGCAGCAGCCCGGACTGATCTCGGGGATTGGTTCGCTTTTGAGATCGGTCCCGCTCGGCCGGCGGGGGATGCGGCATCCGCTCGCCGCCTTCCGGTCGCCGCCCGAGTGGGGAACACCGTTTGGGCGTCGTTCCACGTCGACCTTGCTGCCACCGACCTTCAGATGACGGGGCTCCCGGACCGCGTTCCGGCGCTCACCAGGCTCGGCATCACGAGCATGAAACAGCACGGCTATCGCGCCTATCCGCTCGTCGACCACGTGGCGGACAAGGTCGCTGCGATGCATGAGACGCATGGCCGCACGGCCGCTCCCTCCACTCGGTTTCGCGATTTGGTCGATCTGGTGGCGATCAGCCTGGCGACCTCGCTGACTGCCAAGACGCTGATTTCGGCCGTCCGCTTCGAAGCGGCCAGGCGCGGACTCGCTTTACCCGAGCGGCTCGGCGTGCCCGATCGCCAGGCATGGACGCAGGGCTACGCCGCCGAAGCGCGCCGATCGCTGCTCTCCGAGGCAATGACGCTCGATGAGGCGCTGGACGTCGCGGGCGCATTCCTCGACCCGGTCCTCGATGGCACGGCTCGCGGCCGTTGGGACCAAGTGACGCGGACGTGGAGTCGAGCAAGATGAGGCTGAGCAAGGAGCGCTTCGAGGAGATGGTCGAGGAGGCGACGGTCGACTGTTACAACGACTCGGAGCAGACGACGGGCTGGTTCACGATGATCGAGAGCAACCTCGCCCTGCCCTTCAAGACCGCCATTCTCGGGGTAACGGTGACGGTGGACAAGGTGGATGTCACCGTCGCTGAGCAGCTGGTCGCCAGGTGCCATCGAGGTAAGGAGAAGCAACTGGTGTCGATTCTCGACCTCCCGTTGCCCAGTCCTCCCCCGGCCGGCTCAGAGTGGATTGAAGCGTACCGCCGCTGGTTCAAGAACACCGGCGCAGGATGACCTTCCAGCCGGAACGCGACTGAGTAGCATCGAGAACGATGTCAGCCACCTCCTGCTGGTCGACCCTGTCGCCGGTGAGCGACTTCGTCTCGAAGACTTCGGCCGCGAGGCGGCGCCTGCTTCCAGCATCAGCTGAATGCTCTACCACCCAGGAATAGAACTCGCACGAGTAAGCGAACGTCTCGCGTTTGTGGAACGCGATGTCCAGCAGCCACTCCCTGCGGCGGGTTTCAGGAAGTCCCGCGGTTGCGCGCTTGCAGTTGTGGAATATGTGCGCGACCTCGTGGACCAAGAAGTCCGAGCTGGGGTCGGGCTCATTGAAGTAGAGCGGCGAGACGAAACAGGTGGTCTCCTCGCTGAGCCCGACCAGCGTGGCGGCGTCGGGACTCAGCAACTCGGCTCCGAGGGTGGCGAGGTGCAGATTGGCGAGCATCCACGCCGTGTGGTCCCAACGCTGATCCGTCAACAGCTGTTCGAGGTTGCTGCTGGTTACGAAGATCACCGACCGCTCTACCAGCCTGAGGACGGCCTCCCGCTCGGCGGGAGGAAACAAGCCGGTGACCATGGGCATAACCTGGTCGCGCGTCGCCTCGCGCGAGTCGTGCGCCGGCAGCATTGGATGGGTCCGGCCCGCCGCCCGCCGCAGCATCTCGCTGATCAGCGC
>CAXMLP010000475.1:0-1944 GCA_964194225.1 uncultured bacterium
AGCCTGAGTTCACCGGGCGATCGGCGGGCGCCCAGGAGGCGCACAGCAGGCGCTGACGCCCGTCCATTTTCGACCTGTCGCGGGGGATACGCAGATCATGAAGTTACGCAACTGGACCCGTTGGGCCTGGGCATCTTTGGCGGGTGGCGGGGCGGCGGTCCTGATCACGTTCATGCTCGCCGTCCCCGCCTACGCCGCCACCTCTGACATCACGCCGGTCATCGACAGCATCCGGAATTGGATCACCGGCATTCTGGCCGCGCTGGCGACCCTCTTCCTGACCCTGGCCGGCCTGCGCTATCTCACCGCCAACGGCAATCCCCGGGCGCTCGAGCAGGGCAAGGATTCCATCCGCTCGGCCCTGATCGGATATGCGCTGGCGGCCCTGGCGCCGCTGCTGGTGGACATCCTGCGCCAGGTCCTGAGGGTCTGAGGTGGACATCACCAGCCAGGTCATCGAGGCGATCAACGGCTGGCTCCAGAGCCTGGCCCGTGCCGTCCTTCAGCCCGCGTTACGAGCGGCCGGCCAGCTTCTCTTCCAGACTCCTCAATTCGACGAGATCGACTCGGTCCAAAGGAGCTGGGAGGTGGCGCGCGGCGTCAGCGATGCGCTCTTCATCCTTGCCGTCCTGTGCGCAGGCATCTTGGTCATGGCCTCGGGGGCATTCGAGACGCGCTATACGGCCAAGCGCCTGGTCCCCCGACTGGTCCTGGCCGCCGTCCTCAGCAACGCCAGTCTGGCGCTGTGCGGCGCGCTGACCAAGCTCGATAACGCGCTCGTCCTGGGCCTCCTCGGCCCGGATCCGGGGCACGTCCTGTGGTCGCAGCTGACGGCCGGGCTTGCACACAGCGACATTGGCGGTCAGGTGCTGTCGAGCCTGCTCGGCCTTGTCGCAGCGCTGCTCGCGATTCTGTTGGTGGTCGTCTACGTCGTGCGCGACCTGGTCCTTCTGGTGGCCACCGTGCTGGCACCTCTTGCACTGGCCACTTATTGCCTGCCGCAGACGGAGGAACTGGCCGCGCTCTGGTGGCGGATCTACGCAGCCGGACTCTTCGTGCAGGTGCTCCAGGCGATCCTGGTCTTGGTCGGTGCCCAGTTGGCCGCGCACACCGACTGGCTCGGTGCCGGCTCAGCCCTGGTCAGCGGCCTCGTCCTGGTCACCCTCCTCTACCTGCTCCTCAAACTGCCCTTTCTCGCCTACCGCTGGGCGTTCCGACAATCGGTGCGTCAGAACCCGATCGCCAAGTGGGTGGTGGTGGCAGCTCGGGCCGTGAGCGTGGCGGCCTGAGATGGAACCGTCCAAAGTGCCGCAGAACCTCGAGCTGGAGGACGTGCTCGCCTGGAGCATGACCGCCGCGGATCTGCTCTGGCTGGGCGGGGGCCTCACAGCCGCCTGGTGGATCTACCTTCATCTGCCAGCTCCGATGCCGCTACGGATTGCCGTTGCGGTCCCACCTGCTCTGGTGGCTGGGCTGCTGGGCCCTTCTCGAGTCGGCGGGCGCCCGCTCCGCAAGCTCGCTTCGGAGCTCCTGGCCTTCTGCTCGCGCCCTCGGCGCCGCATCTACCGTGGCGGCCGATGACGCCGACGCGAGACCTGCTGGCCGTCACCGGCATCGAAGGCGGCGCCCTCCGTCTGGCGAACGGCGGGCTGCGTGCGGTCCTGGAGTGCCCGACGCTGGCCTTCGGAATCAAAGGCGAGGCCGAGCAGCGGGCAGTCGTTGACGGTTGGGCCTCACTCCTCAACTCCCTCGAACATCCGGTCCAGATCCTGGTCAGAACCCGCGGGGTCGAGGCCCGGGCCAAAGACGAAGGGTCCGAGGAAGGCCCTACCCCGCTCGCCCTTCTTCGCGATTCCTACCGAGGGCTGATGGCAGGGCTCACCGCGAGCCGCCGGGTGGTCAGCCGCCGTTTTTTCGTCGTCCTGCCCTGGGACCCCTCCCCCC
>CAXMLP010000476.1:0-1828 GCA_964194225.1 uncultured bacterium
TCCGGACGCCTACTTCTACCCTGATCAGTACTCCAATCCAGCCAACCCGCTGGCCCATTACAACGGCACCGGCCTGGAGATTCTGGAGCAGACCGACGGCCGCGTCACACACTTTGTCGCGGGACTCGGGACGACGGGTACCTTCGTCGGGACGGCGAAGCGCCTGAAGGAGCACAACCCGGCGATCGCCACCTACGCGATCATGCCGGAAGAATTCCACGGCCTGGAGGGCCTCAAGCACCTGCCGACCGCGCTCGTGCCGTCGATCTGGACTCCCGAATATGCCGACGCGGTCTGGGAGAGCCCCACCGAGCCGGCCTATGACCTGGCCCGGCAACTGGCCCGCGACGCGGGGATCCTGGCCGGTCACTCATCGGGGGCGGCGCTCTGGGGCATCCAGAGGCTGGCTGAGCAGGTCTCCGAAGGTGTTGTCGTGACCGTGTTCCCAGATTCCGGCGATCGCTATCTCTCGACTGGCCTCTACCGCCGGTGAGGATCACCTCAGCCGCCCTCGAGGCGGTGACGGTCCATGCCGAAGAGGGCTATCCGCACGAGATCTGCGGTTTCCTGATCGGACCCCGGGGCAGCGGCCGGATCACGCGCGCGGTCAGGGCCGCCAACACGGTGGTGGAACGGGCGCGCGACCGCTATGAGATCGACCCCCGCGACATGATCAGGGTCCAGCGCCAGGCTGACGACGCGGGCGAGGATGTCCTCGGCTATTACCACTCCCATCCCGACCACCCGGCCCGGGCCTCGATCTTCGACGCGGAGCGCTCCTGGGCGGGCCCGGTTTACCTCATCGTGTCGTGTGTGGCGGGCAAGGTCGTCGACTCCAGCGCCTTCGTCGCGCGCCAGGACGGCGGTCCGTTCCGGGACGAGTCAATCGACCTGACCTGAGGGAGGTCGCTTCAGCCGGCCGGCGCCGGCGCTAACGCCGGGCGGCGCCACGGGGTCCGCAGTTCGTGCCGCCGCGAGATGTATTCAGGCACCTGCACCATGGCCGGCCGCTCCTGGTCCTGGATGTCCTTCACTTCAAGGAAGAACCTGTCGTTCTCAAAGTGGATCAGCTTCATCGAGCGGTTGACCTCCTCCAGCAGGTGCATCCGGTGGCGGTCGCCAAGACGCTTGAGGGCCACCTGCATGATGGCGAACGCCATTTTGGAAAGGTCGAACAGCGCCTGGTTTCGGTGAACCCGCGAGCCGAGGTCGACCTGCGCTATCCGGTTGAGTCCGACGCTCTCGAGGATGTCGATCAACATGCCGATCTCGATGCCGTACCCGGTGAAGAAGGGGAGCTGCTCCAGCACCTCCCGCCGGCCGGCGTATTCACCTGAGAGGGGCTGCAGAAGCCCCGACAGCTCGGGGTAGAAGAGGTTGATCACCGGCCGCGCGGTCAGCTCGGTGACGCGCCCGCCGCCGGCGGTCAGCAGCTCGGTGCCGAACTTCAAAGGGCGCTTGTAGAAGCCCTTCACGAATCCGATCCGCGAGTCTGTCAGCAGGGGACCGATCGTCCCGTACACGAACCGGGGGTGGAAGTTGGAGATGTCGGTGTCGCACCAGGCGACGATGTCCCCGCGGAGGTGGTGGAGGCTCTTCCAGAGCGCCTCGCCCTTTCCGCTAAAGGACCCGTACTCGGGCAGGATCTCGTGGTGCTGGCGGACCTCGATCCCGACGGACCGGGCGATCTCGACCGTGCCGTCGGTCGACCCGCTGTCGATCACCACCACCTCGTCGAGGAGGGGGTACCGCTCCACCAGGTAGCGCTGGATCAGTTGCAGGATGGTCTCGAGAGTGGCCGCCTCGTTGAGGGTGGGCAGCCCAAGGC
>CAXMLP010000477.1:0-1748 GCA_964194225.1 uncultured bacterium
CTGCACACCAACGGCTACGACGAGGCGCTCGGGCTGCCGACCCAGGTGGCGGCCGAGCTTGCCCTGCGCACCCAGCAGGTGATCGGCTTCGAGACCGGGGTGGCGGCGGTTGCCGATCCCCTCGGCGGCTCGCACTACGTCGAGGCGTTGACCGATCGCCTGGAGGAGGACGCCCTCCGGATCATGGCCGAGGTCAGTGAGCAGGGCGGCGCGGTGGCGGCGATTGAGGCCGGCTGGATGCAGCGTCGGATCGCCGAGAGCGCCTACCGCCTCCAACAGCGAATCGAGAGCGGGCAGCGCGTGGTGGTAGGAGTGAACCGGTTCACCAGCAGCGCCGAGGCCACGACTGAGATCACGAAAGTCGAGGCGCGTGGGGAAGAGGAGCAGAGGCGGCGCCTCGTTCAGCTGAGGCAGGGGCGTGACGCCGGGGTCGTTGACGGCTGCCTGGGGCGGTTGGCGGACGAGGCGCGCGGCACGGTCAACCTTCTCCCCCCGATGAAGGAGGCACTCGCCGCCTACTGCACGATCGGCGAGTGCTGTGACCGGCTCCGGCAGGTGTTCGGGGAGTACCGGCCCCGCGAGGAGGTCTGACCCTGATGGCCAAACCGATCGACCCCAACCTCCTCAAGATCAACCAGCTGAGACAGCGCCGTTATGAAGCCGCCCACGGCGACGCGGAGGGCTACGAACGCCAGCATGAGAAGGGCAAGCTGACCGCCCGCGAGCGCATCCAGCGCCTGGTGGATCGCAACAGCTTCACCGAGCTCGACCTCTTCGCCGTGCACCGCTCGACCAGCTTCGGGCTGGACAAGCGAAGGGTTCCGGGAGATGGCGTGGTCACCGGCTTCGCCAAGATCGAAGGCCGCGACGTTCTCCTGTTCAGCCACGACGCGACCGTCTTCGGCGGCTCGCTGGGCGAGGTTTTCGCCGAGAAGGTCTGCAAAGTGATGGATCTCGCCCTCCAGAACCGGGTCCCCTTCATCGGCATCAACGACTCGGGTGGCGCTCGCATCCAGGAGGGCGTGGTGTCACTGGCCGGCTACGCGGAGATCTTCTGGCGGAACGTCGAGGCCTCGGGGGTGATTCCTCAGCTCTCCCTGATCCTCGGCCCGTGCACCGGCGGGGCGGTCTACTCACCCGCGATGACTGACCTCGTGTTCATGGTTCACGACGTCGGTTACATGTTCATCACCGGGCCTGAGGTGATCAAGGTGACCACGGGAGAGGACGTCACATTCGATTCCCTTGGTGGTGCCGAAGTGCACAACGTGAGATCGGGAGTCGGCCACTTCCTCGCCCAGGACGAGGACGAATGCTTTGCGCAGACCCGGCGCCTGCTCTCGTTTCTCCCTGCCAACTGCGACGAGCAGCCTCCCCGCCGGGCGCCCCGGGATGACCCTGAGCGGGTTGATCCCAGGCTGGCGACGGTCATCCCGGACAGCTCCCGGGAGGCCTACGACATCACCGACGTGATCCGGATGGTGGTTGACGACGGCGACTTCTTCGAGGTCCAGTCGCTCCACGCGATGAACATCGTCATCGGTTTCGCCAGGCTCGACGGGCACCCGGTTGGTGTGGTGGCCAACCAACCAAAGGTGCTCGCTGGAGCGCTCGACATCAACGCCTCCACCAAGGCCGCTCGTTTCGTCCGCTTCTGCGACTCCTTCAACATCCCACTGGTGACCTTCGTTGACGTTCCCGGCTTCCTGCCGGGGACAGAACAGGAATACGGGGGCATCATCCGGCAC
>CAXMLP010000478.1:0-2432 GCA_964194225.1 uncultured bacterium
CCCGCCTGCATTCGGAGGGAACGGCTGATCCCGATACCCATTTGCTCGGATTGGGTGATCGCCTGGATCAGGTTGTGCAGCTCGGGCACTCCCGAACGTTGGCCCATCTCCTCGAGGGCGGCCAGTCGCGGCCGGCCCAGCCGTATCTCCCGCAGTACTTTCGCGAACTCCTCACCCAGCGCGTTGTGAAAGCGACTCGTCACGTCGGCCATCCCCGCGTCCAGGCTGAGCCCCGCCTCAACCGCCAGGGTCAGCAGGTCGACGGCGTCGGGCAGGTTCTGCCGGATGTCCGCGCGCCTGCCCTGGACGATCTGTTTCAGCACCAGCCAGGGCAGGAAATAGCCGAGCCCTCCCGCCAGGGCGGCCTCGAGAAGGCTGAGAGGCGAGGGTCCCAGGACCAGGCTCACCGCCAGGGCGATGGCCACCAGCAGCGAGGCAAGGCCGACCTGGATCGCCATGAACGCCGACGGTGTGAGATTGGCTGGGTTGCCGGCCAGATTCAGCTGGGCCTGGATGACCTCACTCGTCGCCGCTGAGTTCCGCTTGATGGGCAGCCGGCGGCCGATCTTGTCCAGGGCCTGGGAAAGGCCCGTGCGGCGGGCGGGCGAGGCCTTGCCCGGGTCTCCGCGGGGAATCGCCACCGGGACAGCCCGAGCCCGGTCCAGATGGGAAAAATAGAGGAAGATCGCCGCTGCGCAGACGAGACCGGCGAGCGCGGTCAGCATCGACAACATTTCAGCTGGCCACACGGGCAAGGCGACGCATCACCACGTTGCCCAGGATCACCAGGAAGCCGGCAAACACCAGCATGCCAATTCCGATCGGGCTCTCCACCATCGGCTTGAAGTAACCGGGCGTGATCGCGTACATCAGCAGGCCGAGGATCACCGGGAGGGCGCTGATCAGCGTGCTCGAGGCCCTGGCGTGCGCCGTCAGAACGCTCATCTCCTGCTTCATTCGGAGCCTCTCACGAATGGTCTCCGCGATGTTGTCCAGGATCTCGGGCAGGTTACCGCCCACCTTGCGGTGGAGGAGGATGGCCACGACGATGAAGTCGAGGTCAGAGCTCTGCACGCGCTTTACCAGTGCCGCGAGGGCGTCCTCGATCGAGGCGCCGAATTGGACCGAGGCCGTGACCACCGCGAACTCGTCGGAAACGGGGCGCGGTGCCTTCCTGGCCACGATGTCGATGGCCTGACCCAACGAATAGCCGGTCTTCAGGGCATTCGAGAGCAAGGTCAGGGTGTTGCCCAGCTGCAGGCTGAAGGCTCGCTGGCGAGCCGCCTGGCGGTTGCGCATGTAGAGCACCGGCGCCATGAAACCAAGCCAGCCGAGGAGCAGGAACTCAGGCCCGATGCCGCGCAGCGCAATGCCCAGGAGGCCGAGGCCAACAGCACCGGCGACCTGGATGAGCAGGAATTCAGAGCTCGTCATCCGCAGGCCCGCCTTCGCCAGCTCCTCCGCCAGGCTGGTCTTACCCCGCCGCCGGCTCCGCTCACCGAGCCGGTCGCTGATCGGCTGCATGATCCGGTCCAGCGCATCCCGTACCTCGACCTGACCACGACGCCGCTGGGTGCGCGGAGCGATCACCAACTCGGCCCCCACGCTCTCTCGGCGGAGCGTATCGAGACTCCAGGAGAAGACGACGATTGCGGCCGCCAGGCAGGCGCCGATCACCGCCACGTCGTACCTCAATTGACTAACCGCCGACTGCCCCGGTGGGGATGATCGCCGGCCCGAAACGGCGAGCGACGTCGGCGTTGGACACGCCGGCCGCCTTGTCGATGGCACAGCCCTCAGCCTTCTGCGGGTTGTTTGCCGTGCCGGCGCCGTAGTCCTGGTAGGCCTCGAGCGTGTACCGCAGCGAGGCCCTGACCAGGAACCAGTTGAGGTATTCGGCGTCGCATTCGGTCATCACCACGGTCAGGCTGCTGGCCGCGCCCGCCTTCGGCTGCGCGGGCCGGCCGCTCGCCGACTGCTCGGCGGTGCCGACCTTGATGACGTGAACGTTGTTAAAAATGGTTTTGGCCGCCGTTCCCTGCCGGCCATCGACCACGGCGATGATGCCGATATAGTCGCCGGCCTGGATGAAGCCCGCGACGCCCTGTTGCTCACCCGTCGGAATCGTCATGGCGACAAAGCCAGGGGGGATTGCCAGGTAGGCAGGCTCCACCGCGCCGGTTTCATTTCTCGATGTCGCCAGCGCGTTGACGAGCACCGGCTGCTTGGCTTTGATGTCGATCAGCGCGAAGTGTTCCACCTTGCTGTTGCCGATCAGATCCGAGATCTTTTCAAAGCGGCCGGGAGGAGCGTCTTCCACGGGCATCTGGCGGACGTCCAACATGTCAGCGACAATCGTCGCCCTGCCCTTGATGTCCTGCTTTGCGAAAACAACGCCCACCTTCCCCGCCGTGCCGGGCACCGGTGGCGCG
>CAXMLP010000479.1:0-3344 GCA_964194225.1 uncultured bacterium
GGAGTTCTACCTCTACCACGACGCCTAGACCGCGAATCCCTCGCGGAAACCGGATGATTATTCCGGGCCGCGGGGGCTTCTCAGTTGGCGGACCGAGTGAGTTCCGCTAACCGGTGAGCGGCGTGAAGTCCCAGGTGAAGAAGCGATCAAGGCCATGTTTGGTGACGACGCCGACCTCCTCCTGGTAAGCCCGGTTGCGATCGTCACCCGGATAGACGACGTGGGCGGCCACCACCATGCCCTCCTCGAGCTCCCAGTCGAAGTCGGAGGAGTTGCCCGCCTCCCGATCGCTGTTCTCGATCCCAAGCCCGTGAAAATAGACCAGGGCTGCGTCGACACGGGGCAGGCCGTTGCGGTCGATGGCCCGACGGCCGAGCGCGTGCAGCTCACTCATCCGACGGCCCGGCCGCATGCCCTCGATGAGGTCCTGGATGGCGTCACCGCAGGCCTTGGCGGCGAGCTTGCCGATGCCGGTCGGCTCGCTGTTGACGTACCACGTCTTGCCACCGTCCCAGTTGTAATTGTTCCAGCAGCCGTGGGAGTCGAACATGATCGCCATCCCCGGCTTGACCTCGAAATCGGCGTCGTAGGGCGCGGCCATGCTGAGGTGCGGATCCTGGCCGGGAGTGTTTGCCCAGTGCAGCGTCGTGCGGTCGATCACAAACCCCCCAAGGTCGAATGCCTTGCCGATATATGCCCGCTCCAGTTCCCGCCACGTCATGCCGGGCTGGAACTCGCGAACCAGCTCCTCCTGGATGCGCTGGTTGGCGGCGGTCGCCGCCCGCATGCGCCACACTTCCTCCGGCGTCTTGGCGGAGCGCACGAACTTCAGCATCCCATAGGCGTCGGCGATCTCCAGATCAGGCTCGAAGATCTCCTTCAACGTTGCGCCCAGCCAGGGATTGTCGGTGCCGACCTTTCCCCTGCCCAGGCCGAGGTCGGTCATCGCCTCCGAGATCGCCGTGTGCATGCTGCCGACGTAGCGCTCCCGAGCCCGGCTGATCCACGGTATGTCGCGCGCCGACTCGGGCAGAAACATGTCCATCGCCGACCGGTCCCAGGGCAGGTCCATGGGGACCATCAGGCTGCGATAGGGCCGCACCTCGGCGATCCAGGTCGGGTGGTGAAGGAGGCTCTGCACCTCGAACTCGGGAACGACCAGGATCGGGTTATCGGGCTGGTGCCGCGAGATGACCACGGCACCGTACCCATTCGCCTCGTGCATCTGCATGCGCCGGGTGGCGTAGCCGCTCAGATAGAAGACGTTGGGGGAGTAGTAGGAGACGAGGCCGTCCAGCCCACGCCTCTCGACGGTGTCTAGAAGGCGCCCATAGTTCATCAGGCGAGTCGAGTCCGGCTGCCGGCGGAATTCCTCCACCGTGGATGGTAAGGGGGCGGTCGCGAGGCCAGCCATGGGACACCTCCATCAACCTGCTGCATCAACCGCGATTCAGGGGACAAGCGAAGTCTAACCGTCGCCTTGCTGCTACATTCCGAGCATGCTCCGCGCTCGGAGCGCGATCGCGATTGCGACGCGAGTCTCTGGCTCATCCAGCTTCAGGCTGCTGATCGCCTCGATTCGCTCCACCCGGTAGGACATCGAGTTGACGTGGATCTTGAGGTCGCGAGCTGCCGCCCGCCGCACCCAGCGCGCCGCGGCGAGCGCTTCGAGCGTCTCCAGGAGCGGCGTCTCACGCGATTCCGCGTACTTGAGAAGCGGCCCCAGCACCTCGGACACGAAACGCCGCAGGGCATCGGGACTCTGGACATCGAGCAGCAGCCGGAAGGCGCCCAGCGCCCGGTAGGAGGTGACCTTGCCGTGCATGCCCGCCCTCCGCGAGAGGCGGAGCGCCTGGCGCGCCTCGTGGTGCGACCGGGCCAGCTCGGCCACCGATTCGGCCAGGTTGCCGACGCCGACCGATGCGCTGCCCGGCCGGAGCAGCGGCGCCGCTGCGGCATGGAGCTGCCCGGCCATCCTCTCGGCGGTGGCGAGGTCGGGTGCCGCCTCCTCCCCCAGCAGGACGACCGCGGATGACGAGCGGGTGAGCGTGAGACCACCGCCCATCCGGCGGCGGACGAGATCAGTGAGGGCGGTGTGGATCCGGTCCTGTCTACCCCGGCCGGCCATCTCCGCTTCCGAGGCGGCGTCATCAGGTTCCAGTACGACCACCCAGGCGCGGCGCGGTAGCCGGTGGCCAAGACGCTCGGCCTGGCGGGCCAGCCGCTCGGCCTCGGCGTCGTCGAGTCCGCCGGCGAGCAGCTCCTCCACCAGGTCTCCTCGCAAGCGCCGTTCCACCTCGGCCGCGGCCCGCTCCTTCGACACCTCGAGAGCCAGGACCGTGGAGCCGTGCTGGAGGGCCCGCAGCCGGCCGTCGGGGTCGCCGGTCAGCTGCTCGGGGGTCGCCACCACCAGGAAACCGAGCAGCTCGGAGCCGGCCCGGACGGGCACGACGTCAAATTGGCGGACCGGGCGGCCCGCGGTGACTCGCAGATCACGCGGTCCCTGCTCGCGTAGCAGCTCGGGCGGGATGGAGATCCGCGCCGGCAGGCCCTCTCCCCCCTCCACCCCACTGCTCACCCTGAACCCGTCGACCGAGTAGAGCGCCGCCCGGCCGCCGGCGAGGCTGGCGACCGCGTCAAGGATGGCGGGAATGCCCGACCCATCAAGCGAGAGCTGGGTGAATTTCTCGTGGATCTCATGGGACAGACGGATCTCCGCAAGCTGGTCCTCCAGCCGGCGCTGCAGCTCCATTCGCTCGAGGATCCCGGCCACCTGGGCGGCAATCGCCTTCAGGAAGTCAACGTCGGCCGGGCCGAAGTCGCGCTGCTCGACACTCTGGACATTGAGAACACCGACCAGCCGCTCGCGAGCCAGGATGGGCACCGACAGCATCGAGGTGAATCGCTTCTGATCAACACCCTGGATCCATTTGAATCGCGCATCCGCCGAGACATCGGGCACCGCGAGATGGCTGCGGTGCTCCGCGACCCAGCCGGTGATCCCCTCCCCGAACCCCAGATGGGCTCGGCCCACCATCCGCAGGTTGAGCCCGTTCGTGGCGGCGAGCCGAAGCTGCTGCTCGCCGGGGTCGACAAGGTAGATCGAACAGACGTCGATCGCCATGGCCGAGGTCGTCTCATTGATGATCAGCTCGACCAGCTCCCCGGGCTGGCGCGCGATCGCCGCTGCCTGGGCCAGGCGCTGCAGGAAGTCAAGCTCGCGGACGGCGTCGTGAAGGTCCTCCCGGTGCGCAGCCTGCATTCGTTCACCGTAGCTTGGCGCCGCCATCAACTTATCGTGCGGATCATATAAAAACTCCCCGCCGAATTGGTATGCGACGGCT
>CAXMLP010000480.1:0-11963 GCA_964194225.1 uncultured bacterium
GATTCGTAGCCCGGATAAACAGCTCCGAACCCGTGGTCCTTGAGGATGCGACATACCTCCTCGTTCACAGCCCTGCCGGTCACCCCGGGTTTGATGAGGCGAAGGGCGCCGTCGAGCGCCGCCCGGACCGCGTCGTACATCCTGCGCACCTCCGGAGTGACCTCCCCGACCACCACGGTGCGTGTGAGGTCGCCGTGGTACCTCGACCCGCGCCCCCGAGGAAAGATGTCGAGGATGACCGGAGCGTTGGCGCGAATCTGGCCCTCGCCACGAAAATGCGGCATGCAGCAGTTCGGGGAGCCCGCGATGATCATGTCATCGCAGCCGTACCCGATCTCATTGAGGGCGGTCTGAGCAGCGGCCATGAGCCGCTCTGAGGTGAGCGGCCTGTCATCGAGCCAGAGGACGCCCTTGCGCTCCTCGGAGGCACCGAGCAGGCCGACCGCCTCGGCCACCGCCGCCTCCGCCGCGCGCTGGGCACCGTGGATCCAGTCCGCTTCCTCGGCACTCTTATGGCGCCGCTCAGCGATGAAGAGCTCACGGTCGATCTGAATATCGATATCCCGGGCCCGCAACTCCTCGTAGTAGCCGGCTGGAAGCCGGGGCGAGATCCTGACCCGGTCGATCCCCTTCTCCCGCAGCAGCGTTGCAGCCACCTGTGACCAGGAGCGGTGGCCGTCGGCCCCATCCTCCCAGCCGTGTTGGGCGCGGTCGACGACACGCTTGGCGCTGCTGGACTGGCGACCCCGCTCCAGTTCCATGACGTGGACCACAAGCAGGTCGTCATTCGGAGCAAAGCGGAGATACAGAGCCGGGTCGTGCGTCAGGAACCGTGAGGCGTAATAGAAGTCGGAGTCCTCGCCGGCGTTGATGAGCAGAAGCGGCAGCTGTGGGTCAACCATTCAGATCACCGCCTTCGTTTGCTGGATTGCCTTCGAAAAGAGTTCGGCGAGAGCCGCCGGCGCAGCCGCCTCAACGGTGGCCTGGATGGTATCGGCGACGGGGCCGGGATAGCTCGAGCGGAGCAGTTTAAGCTGCTGTTCGAATACAACGGGCAGCGACTGCGAGCGGGGAACGGCGGCCTCATTGAGCTCCAACCCGAGGTCGAAACCCTCCTGGAGCTGGTAGCCGTCGAGATACCCAAGCTCGAATCCTAGGGTGCGCAGCTCATGCAGATCCCGCCGGAGGGTCCGCTCGGACACGCCGCAGGCGGCGGCGAGGTCGGCGGGGTGACGACCGGGATGCCGGACAACCTCGGACAGGATGCCGAGAAGGCGGCTGAACCGCTGCGCGCGGTTGATTTGGAGCTGGAGCTCCTAGCCGATTTCTTCCCAGGACGGGGTGGGGCCGGCGTCGAAGTCCGGTTCGGCCTCGTCCTGATTGGCCGCCGTCTGATGGAACCGGTTCGCGATCACCTGGTAGGCCATCGCTTTGGGAATGCCAAGCTTGGTCAGCGACTTGACCTCGTCGGCCATCACCTTGTCCCGCGCCGACTCGATGGCGGCAACGATCTCGTCGATGGTGGCTTGTCGCTTGGCCATGAAGGTTTGAGTTTACCCGACGGCAGCCGCTGGCAAACGCCGGCCCAAGAGAGTTGAGCCGCGCCGGATTTACACTTATTGACGCATGCCGAAGTTCGGTCCTGACAAGATCCGCAACATCGCGATCATGGGCCATTCGCACGACGGCAAGACCACCCTCGCCGAAGCCATCCTCCACGCCACCGGGACCATTCCCCGAATGGGGACCACCGAGTCCGGCGCGGCGACCATGGATTTCGAACCCGAGGAGGTCCGCCGCCAGATGTCCATCGGGCTCGGCGTGGCCTCGGTCGAGCACGCGGGCCACAAGGTCAACCTGGTCGACACGCCAGGCTTCCTCGATTTCGCCGGCCAGGTGGTGAGCGGGCTGCGAGCGGTGGAGGGAGCCCTCGTCGTGGTCAGCGCGAACTCCAACCTGGCCGTCGGCACCGAGATCGCGTGGGAGCAATGCAACCACGACTCCAAACCCCGCCTCGTGGTCGTGAACAAGATGGACAAAGAGAACGCCGACTTCTTCGGAACCGTCGCCGCGCTGCGCGACGTCCTCCGGCCCAAGCCGGTCCCCATCCAGGTTCCGATCGGAGCGGAATCAAAATTCTCCGGTGTGGTGGACCTCCTCCACATGAAGGCGTACGTCACCGGTGGTGACGGCAAGGGCCAGGAGGTGGAGATCCCCAGCGAGCTCATGGCCCGCGTCGAGGAGTACCGCAGCCAGATGATGGAGGCCGCCGCCGAGGGGGACGACGAGCTTCTCGAAAAGTACCTCGAAGAGGGCGAGCTGAACGAGGCGGAGATGCAGAAAGGGCTTCGCGAGGGCATTGTCGCCGGCACCGTGACGCCGGTGGTCTGCTGCTCGGCGGCCAAGCTCCTCGGGGTGAGGACGATCCTCAATGCCGTGATCGACCTCTTCCCGGCGCCGCCGGCTGACCCGACCGGGGCGGCCCGCGCCCTCGTTTTCAACACCACGGCAGACCCCTTCGTCGGGCGCGTGAGTTACTTCAAGGTGCTGGCGGGCTGCCTGCGCAGCGATCAGCACGTGCAGAACGTCAACCGCGCCGCCGACGAGCGGCTGGGCACGCTGTTCTTCCCCCGCGGCAAGGAACGCGTCAATACGCCCGAGGCCTGCGCGGGGGATATCGGCGCGGTCGCCAAGCTCCAGCACACCCTGACCGGCGACAGCATCGGGGACCGATCGGTCAAGCCCGAGGCGGCGATCCGGCACCCGGCGCCCACCTACGCACTGGCCATCTTCCCCGCCGCCCGGGGTGATGAGGACAAGATCGGCACCGGCCTGGCCCGGCTGGCCGAGGAGGACCCCACCCTTCATATCGAGCGCACCGAGGAGACCCACGAGCTGATCATCTCGGGCCTGGGGGACGTCCATCTCGATGTGATCCTCGAGAAGCTGGGCCGCAAATACGGCGTCCACGCGACCTCGCAGGCACCCCGGGTGCCCTATCGCGAGACGATCGCCAGCGCCGCGAAGGTCGAGGGCCGGCACGTGAAGCAGTCGGGCGGCCACGGCCAGTACGCCGTATGCACGATCGAGGTGGGCCCGACCGGCAGGGGTGAGGGCTTCAAGTGGGAGGACAAGATCTTCGGAGGAGCGATTCCCCACAACTTCCGGCCGTCGGTGGAGAAGGGAGTGGTCGACACGATGGCCAGGGGAGCCGTGGCCGGATACCCGATGGTGGACGTGAGGGTCGCCCTCCTGGATGGCAAGTTCCACACCGTCGATTCCTCGGACATGGCCTTCCAGCTGGCCGGCGGGCAAGCGATGCGCAAGGCGGTCCTCGAAGCCAGCCCGGTCATCCTGGAGCCGGTGTTGGAGGTGGAGGTCACAGTCCCCGAGCGCTACCTCGGCGACATCATGAGCGACATGAACGGGCGACGCGGCAAGATCTCCGGCACCGAACCGGGCGACGGCACCCAAACCGTCCGCGCCCAGGTCCCGGAGTCCGAGATGCAGCGGTTCGCTCTCGACATGCGCTCGATCACCCAGGGACGGGGCACCTTCACACGCCGCTTCTCCCACTATGAGGAGATGCCCCAGCACCTCGCCAAGCCGCTCATCGAGGCCTTCCAGAAAGCCCGCACGGACCACGAGTGACGGTCAGCGCCCACGACGCCGTCGTCATCGGCGGCGGTGTGACCGGGGCGGGCGTCGCGCGCGACCTGGCCCGCCGCGGGGTCTCGGTCCTGCTCCTTGAGAAGGACGACTACGGCGGCGGCACGAGCGGCGCTTCCAGCTGGATGATCCACGGCGGTCCTCGCTACCTTGAGTTCGATTGGCGGACCACCAAGCTCAGCTGTGAGGATGCCGGGAAGATCGTCAAGATCGCCCGCCACATGGTCCACCGAGTGGTCTTCCTGCTGCCGGTTCTGGCTGGCGACAAGCACAACCTGGAGCGCCTCGAGACGGCCATGGAGGTCTATGACAGGTTCCAACCGCTAAAGGGATCCAACCCCCACATCCGGCTCACGTCGGCGGAGGCACGCCAACTCGAGCCCGGCTTGACCGACCAGCTGGTTGGCGCGCTCACGATGGAGGAATGGGGCGTCGACCCCCATCGCCTGGTCTGGGCAAACATCCAGGACGCCATCGAGCATGGCGCCCGGGCTGAGAATCATTCCCGCGTCATCGGGTTGCTCCGTGACGGGCGGAGCGTGCTCGGGGTGCGGTATCGGGGACCGGACGGCGGCATTCATGAGGCCCGGGCTCGTGTCACGATCAATGCCACGGGACCCTGGGCGCCGGCGCTGGCCGAGCTGGCCGAGGTGCCCTTGCAACTGCGCCCGGCCAAGGGGATCCACCTCGTCTATGACCGCCGCCTCAGCAATTTCGCGATCAGCGCCGATGGTGTCGATGGCCGCGGCCTGCTGCTGGTGCCGCACGGCAACTTCACGCTCGTTGGCACCACCGACGACGACTTCTACGGGGACCCCGACGATATCGAGGTCTTTCCCGATGAGGTGGACTACATCCTCCAGGCCTTTGATCGGGTGATGCCAGGTCTGCGCGCTCATCGGGCGATCCGGGCCACCGCCGGGGTGCGGCCGACGATCTTCAAATGGCGCAGTTACGAGGACAACCTCTCCCGCCGTCACGAGCTCCTGGACCACGCTGTCCGCGACCACGCGCCGGGGCTCGTCAGCATCATCGGCGGCAAGCTCTCGATGTACCGCCTGATGGCCGAGGAAACGGCCGACCTCGTCTGCCACAAGCTGGGGGTTGACCAGCCGTGTACGACGGGCACCGAAGCCCTGCCAGGCAGCGAGGTGGCGGCCGAGCCGGCGGTTGAGCTGGCAGCTCATTACGGCATCACTGCCCTCTCCGCGGCGAGGCTTCAGACACGTCAAGGCTGCCGCGCCGCCCGCGTCTTCGAGGGCAGGCAGGACGCCGGCCTGGTCTGCCGCTGCGAGCCGCTGACCGTCTCCGAGCTCCGTTTCGCGGCCCGGTTTGAACAGGTCCGCACCCTGGCCGACGCCTTCCGCCGGGTCGGCCTCGCCGCCGGCCCCTGCTCCGGGGCACTCTGCGTCGAGCGTGCCGCCGAGGTCGTCGGGCGCGAGCTGGGTTGGAGCCCGGGGCAGCGCGAGGAGGCGGCTGCCAGCTTCCGTCGCGAGCTGTGGCTGGGCCGAGCCCCGGTTCTCGACCGGTGGGGCTGGGCGGAACAGGAGCTCATTGCGGGCGCGGGGATCCGCTGAGGCATGGCCAAGCCCAGCGATCGCGCCTCGGCCCTGACCCGGCTCGCTGCCGCCTATGCGAGCCACCAGGTGAGGCGGTGGACCGGACGAGGCAACCGGGGTGGCGTGGCCGCCGCGGAGGAGCTCTATTCGCCCGAGGACTATCTCGCCCTCACTCACTTGGAGCGCGAGCTTCTGCCCCAGATGTCCCGCTGCATCAACTGCGGCATCTGCGCCCTGGTGGCCGGCCGCCTCGGCTCGGCCTACCTACCCGACCTGCCCTCCGCCTACCTGCGCCCGCTTCCGCTTCTGCCCCGGGCGGCCGCCGACTTCGAGGGACCATCGGCCGCGGATCTGGAGGCCGCGGCCGCGGCCTGCCCGGTCGGCGTTCCGCTGCCTGCCGTTGCCCACATGATCCGCAGGCTCAGCCGCGCTTGACCGCTGGCCGAGCGACCCGCGACGGGGCGCTGGTTGAGGACATTCGGACGCGACTGCCCAGGCTCCCGACATCCGCTCTCTATCGGATCTGCGCCACCCTCGAGGCCATCCTGGGGAGGAACGAGATCACGGCGGCCGACTACCGCCGCCTGGCGGCCGCGGCGCGAACGAGGCCACGGGTCAGCCCTCGTTGACGCGTTGTCCACATGATGTATACAGATGGGGGAAAGTCCACCATATCCAGTGGCCCAGTTCCCCTCAGTCACGTCTGACCGCTAGGATCACGGCCATGTCGGCCGCAATCTGAAGCTCGCTGGCCAGCCAGCGCGGGTTGTCGAGCCAGATGCTCCGCGAAGTGTCAGCTGTCCAGGCCGCGCGCTGCTCAGCGGTCCAGGCTGACTCCGGGGTGTAGTCGTCGAGGACCAGCATTCCGCCTGGACGGAGAAGGGGCGAGAGCTGCTCGGGAGCCGCCGGCTCGCGCTTGGGGCCCCCGTCACTGACGAGGATGTCGAACGGACCGTGCGGCCCAATGCTCGTCCAGTCCCCGGTCAGAACCGCCACGTCCGAGCGATCGACGAACAGCGCCCGCGCAACCGCGGCCCGGGTGGGATCGAGTTCCACCGTGATCAGCCGGCTGCCGGCCCGCATCCCGCTCGCAAGCCACGCCGCGCCGACACCGCAGGCGGTCACCCAACTCGCCGAGGCGACCGCTCCGCTGGTGGGCGGCAAGGGCGAGGAGGAGCCTCCCCGTCTCCGGGGTGCAGGCGAAGGGATACCCGAGGGTCCGGGATGCCGCCACAGCAGCGATCACCAGCGGGGGCAAATCGAGGCCAAGGTAATCCGGGAGTCCCTCGCGTCGGGTCACGCCATGCAGGCTAAACCACAGTGCTCGGCCGCCCTGCTCCCCGCCCCCGCTGGGAAGTGGAGATTTCGGATCCAAATATCTCGGCTTCGAAGCACTCCTCAGCGCGGGATCCGCGGGTATAGTGGCCGGAAAGGAACTGGTTTGATTCAGCGAACCCTCGAGGAGCAGAACCGCGCGCTCTTCTGGCACCGGCGAAAGCAGCTCGGCGCCAGGCCGCGTCAGCTCATGCACGAAACCGATGAGCTGCTCTTCTGGTTGGAGGAGTGCCTCGTCCAGGAGGTGAAGCTGGTGCCGGGCTGGCTCGTGCCCCGCATCGCCCAGGTGATCACCCAAACCGATCGGGACCTGCTTGAGGAGCTGGGACGCGAGCGGCGACCTGACCGGGTCATGGAGGTGCTCTTCAAGGCGCAGGAGGTCCTGATGGCCGAGACGGTTCGATCTCGAACCGAAGCCAAGGTGATCCCGCTCTTCAAGAACCGGTAGTTGGCCGACGGCTCGCTGTGGAAGGTCGACTTCCACATGCACTCCCGCTTTTCACACGACAGCTTCACCCAGCTCGCCGATCTCGCCGCTCGCGCTCGCGAACTTGGCCTCGCCCGGATCGCGCTGACTGACCACAACACGGCAGACGGCGCTCTTCGCCTTCACGAGCACGAGCCGGAGCTGGTCATTCCCGGCGAGGAGATCAAGACGACGGAGGGCGAGGTGATCGGTCTCTACATCACCCGTACGGTGAAGGCGTGGCAGCGGCCGGAGGCGGTGATGGATGAGATTCATGAGATGGGCGGCCTCGTCTACCTACCCCATCCGTTTGACCGCTGGCGCGCCAATTTCAGCCCTGACCGGTTGGTCGCGCTGGCGGATCGGATCGACATCATCGAGGGCTACAACCAGTGGGCGGATGCTGGCGCGAACGAAGCCGCGACCCGGATTGCGGGGGAGCTCGGCAAGCCGGTCGCCTTCGGCAGCGACGCCCACTCGGTCGCCGAGCTGGGCCATAGCTGGCTGGAGATCGAGCCGTTCGAAGGGCCGGCCGGTCTGCTGGAAAACCTCGTCCGGGCGACCGGGCACCGGACGGAGTTGAGCGGCAGCCAGCGACGAGCTTGAGCGGCGCCAGCCTCTTCGCCGCAGGCTCGGTGGCGCTCGACACCCTCGAAGGACCGTTTGGACGGGTCACTGGGGAACTGGGCGGCTCCGCCCTCTATTTCGCACTCGCAGCCAGCCTCATCACTCCGGTCGCCATCTGCGCGCCGGTTGGCCGCCACGAGCTGGACCTTGTCAGGAGGACCATTGGCGAACGGGAGATCGACCTTTCCCGGCTGACCGTGCTGGACCATGCCACCTATCGGTGGGCAGCCCGCCAGGAGGGCGGGACGAATCGCGATCTGGGCAGCCGGGATACCATCTACGACTTCTGGGAGCCCGCACTGCCAGCCGACTACCGGGGCTGGGCGTTCGTCGGTTCGATGCGGCCGGACAAGCAGGCCGCCTCGGCCCGCCAGCTCTCGACCTCAGCCCTCCTGGCCGGTGACTCGATGCGCTCCTATGTCACCGAGCGGCCCGCCGAGGCTGCCGAGGTCCTCTCCGCCTGCAACTGGTTCTTTGCCAACGAAGAGGAGGTTCGGGCCCTGGGCGGAGATGCCTCCGCACCGGAGGAGTTCAGGCAACGTTGGAGCATCGACGGCCTCGCTATCAAGGCCGGCCCCGCCGGCTGTGCGGTCTGGACCGACGCCGGCCGCCTGCACGTCCCAGCCCTGAAGCGCGGCCCGGTGATCGATGTGACGGGCGCCGGCGACGCGCTGGCCGGAGGGATGCTGGCCCGGTGGCTGACAACCGGGGGCAGCCCGGACGGTCTGAGGGATGCCCTCACCTACGGGGTGGGCTGTGCGGCGCTCGCCATCTCCGATGTGGGCGTCAAGGGCTTGGCGCAGGCGACTCCCACTGACCTGGAGCGCGTGATCGAGCAGAGCCGCTGAGGAGCGCGTCCGGCGTTTTGCGCCGTCAGCTGAAATCGGGCCGACCCGCCAGCCGGCGAGCGCGTGCCCGCTTGCGTCCGAAGTACCAGATCACAAGGCCGATGCCGACCAACACGAGCAGGAAGGCCAGGGGGATCAGAAGCGGATTGGGCTCAGGGGCAGGTTCAGGCAGCGGGAAGCTGCTCACCCCCTCCTGACCGTGCCTGGCGACCGGGGTGTAAACCCGCTTGCTCGCCTCGTCATAGGCCACTGAACGAGTGCTCGCGCGGGTGGGGATGAGGTTGAGGAACTTGATCGGCGAGGCCGAGTAGATGCCGATCGCCGAATGCCCGGTGCCAACTCCCGCCACCAGGAAGCGACCTGCCTTCTCATCGAAGATGACCTGGTCGGCGGAGGCAACCTCGGTGAAGCTCCGGATGTACCTGCCTTCTCGGAGGTTGAAAACCACCGTGCGAGCGACATCCTTGCCATTACAGCCGAGCATCGCCTCGCTGGTCTTGGGGTTGATCGCCATCCCGGCCGGAGAGCAGGGAACGCCAATTGGCCACTCCTGCACTACGGTCCGCTGTCGGGGGTC
Source organism: uncultured bacterium (assembly GCA_964194225.1). Lineage (GTDB taxonomy): Bacteria > Chloroflexota > Dormibacteria > Dormibacterales > Dormibacteraceae > CAXMLP01. Next base: position 9,082 of record CAXMLP010000480.1, read on the forward strand.
GATCCGGTAGATGAGGTTGGCGTCGGCGTTGTCCAGGTAGACCATGCGGTCAGCCGGGTTGTAGCGGGGCTGCTCCAAGCCCTTGTCGAGGGTGATCTTGCCAAGCCAGCGGTTGCGGATGACGTCCACGTACGAGAGGGAGTGGTCCTCACTGCTCGCCGCCCAGACCAGGTGTTGATCAGGGTCATATTCGACCAGGTCGACCGTGCCCTTGAATGGAAACGTGATGTTGGTCAGCAGGCTCCCGTAGTGAGCCGATGCCGGATCGGCGTCGATGACGGCAAGACGCCCACCGCTGAGTCCCGCAAAGACCTTCTTGAGATCCCGGGCGATGGTCAGGCCCTTCGCATTCCCCCCCACGGCGATGGAGGTGACCAACCGCGGCTTGGGCTGTCCGGCATCAAACACATCCACCGACTTGAGAGCCACATCGGCGACGTAAAGCATGTGGGTTGCCTGGTCGATCAGCGATTGGTCGAAGTCGGCCTTCTGGCCCACAAGGGCGGGGATCGGGGTGTGAGTCGCCTCCGCCTGGCCGCCACAGGCCGACAGCAGCGCGAGCCCGACAAGCATCCCCGCGACAATACGAAACATACAGAGAGGCTATCAGTATTTTTGTAAATGTCTAGGTGCTTTCAGGCGGCGAGCGGTGAGCCCGGGATGGAGCTCACGAGCAGGATCAGCGTCAGGCCCACCAGGACCGCGACGGTGAGGCCCGCAATGATGTTGTAGGCGGGCCCGTTGCGGTGGGAGCCGAGCAGCCGGCGGTCGTTGGCGAGCAGCAGTATGAAGACCAGTAGCACCGGCAGCAGGATGCCGTCGAGCGTCTGGGTGCCGATTGCAACGCCGGCGATCGGCACGTTGGGGATCATCATGATCGCTGCAGTCACAGTCAGCACGCCCAAAAAGAGGCCGAAGAAGAGGGGAGCGTCGGAGAACCGGCTCTCGACACTCCGCTCCGCGCCGAAGCCCTCGCAGACGACGAACGCTGTGCTCAGCGGCAGCACCGCGGCGGCCAGGAGGGAGGCTCCGATCAGGCCGACCGCGAACAGCTGACCGGCGTGGCTACCCGCCAGCGGGATCAGAGCCTGCGCGGCATCGGTCGCGCTGGCGACGCCCTTGCCGGCAAACCCATTTGCGAAGAGCGTCACCCCCGCGGTGATGATGATGAAACCAGCCACCAGCTCGGCGAATATCGACCCCGTGATGACGTCGAATCGGATGTAGGCGTACTCGCGCAGGGGAGTGCCCTTTTCGACGACCGACGACTGCAGGTAGAGCTGCATGTACGGCGTGATCGAAGTCCCGATCAGGGCGATGACATCGGCGATATAGGTCTGGGTGCTTGTGCCGGCATGGGTGGAGCCGACGTCAACGAGGCTCGCCGTGACCACCCGCCAGTCCGGGTGAACCAGGATGGCGGTTGCGAAATAGGACAGGAAGGCGAGGCCCAGCGCGAGGAAGATCCGTTCGACAATGGGTCGGGTGCCTCGCAGGACGACGACGGCGAGGACGACCGCCGACACCGGGATGGCTATCCAGCGAGGAACCCCGAGGAGGCCGAAGCCACCCGCCACGCCAGCGAACTCGGCGAGCATGGTGGCGCCGTTGGCGGCGAGCACGGTGATGACCGCGAACATGGTCCAGCGGACCCCGAACCGCTCGCGGATGAGGTCCATCAATCCCTTTCCGGTGACCGCCCCCAGTCGGGCGACCATCTCCTGCACGACGATGAGGGAGATGGTTGTCGGGATCAGCGTCCAGAGCAGCGAGAACCCGTACTTGGCACCGATGTTGCTGTAGGTGAAGATGCCGCCCGCGTCGTTGCCGGCATTGGCAACGATGATCCCCGGCCCAAGGATCAGCAGGTAGCGCCAGAGCCGCGACTGCCGGATTGAGGCGGTCACCCTTCAGTCCGGCTTCGGCAAGCGCCGCTTGACCCCGTCGGGGAGGACACTCTCAAGGGCATCGTCGACGGTCACGATGCCCCGCAGATGGCCATCCTCGTCGACCACGGGCAGCGCCATCAGGTTGTACTTCGCCATCACCGCCGCCACCTCGTCCCGGGTGGCGTCGAGATTGACAGACACCACGTCCCGGATCAGGAATTCGTTGACGCGCAGGTTCGGGGGCGAGACGATCAAGTCCCTCAGGGAGAGCACCCCATCGAGGTGCTTGTCGGCGTCCAGCACGTAGACGTAGTAGACGTTGTGCGCCTCGGGGCCGAGCACCCTCAGGGTCTCGATGCAGGCCTGGGCGCTGAGTTCGGAGGAGACGGCCACGAATTCGGTTGTCATCATTCCGCCGGCAGTGGATTCCGGGAAGGTGAGCAACTCGCGGACATCGGCTGCGTCCTGCGTCTCCATGAGGTCGAGCAACTCGCGGGCGCGTTCCTCGGGCAGGTCGGCGAGCAGGTCCGCCGCCTCATCCGGCCCCATCTCCTCGAGGATCTCGGAGGCGCGCTCCGCCTCCATGTGCTCGATGACCGATCGCTGGTCTTCGGGCTCGAGCTCTTCGAGGGTGTCCGCGGCGAGCTCATCGGTCAATTCGGCGAAGATGGCGTTGCGATCCCGCGCCGACAGCTCCTCGACGATGTCGGCGATGTCGGCCGGGTGGAGCTTGGCCATCCGCTTGCCGGAGATGCGCAACCTGACCGCCCCGGTGCGATCGTTCGCCTGGAGCGGCTGAACGACGTCCCAGGAGACGAGGACCATGGGCATCTCGCGCCCGAAGAGGCGGGCGACCGCCTTGCCGATGCGCTCGAGGCTCAGGCGCCGGAGCAGACCACGGCTCCCGATGTCCGCCGCGACCAGCAGCATCTTGCCGCCGCTCTCGACCAGCTGGAGATCGTTGACGCGCACCACCCGGCGGCCGTCGGTGTC
>CAXMLP010000481.1:0-2822 GCA_964194225.1 uncultured bacterium
ACAGGAATACGGGGGCATCATCCGGCACGGTTCCAAGCTCCTCTATGCGTACAGCGAGGCGACGGTGCCGAAGCTGACCGTGATTACTCGAAAGGCCTATGGAGGCGCCTACTGCGTCATGTGTTCGAAGCACATACGGGCCGACTACAACGCCGCCTGGCCGTCGGCCGAGATCGCGGTCATGGGTCCCGAGGGAGCGGTGAACATCGTCAACCGGCGTGAGCTTGATCGGGCGCACGACATGCCACGGCTCCGTGCCCAGTTGGTCGCCGACTACACCGAGAAGTTCGCCAACCCCTACATTGCCGCCGAGCGCGGCTACATCGACGACGTCATCGAGCCGGGGCACACGCGGCGGGTGCTGATCCGGGCATTGAAGGTCGCCCTCGGCAAGGAACGCCGCCGTGCCCCGAGGTGGCACGGCAACATCCCCCTCTAGTGGTGCTCCAGCGGTTAACGCCCTGACGCTATGGCGGCGGCACCGGTTTCACGTGGGCCGGTTGTAGCCTTTCCCGTGTGCAAGGCGGGATGCAAAGCGGGATGCAAGGCGGGATTCTAGGCAGGACTGCACTCGTCACCGGTGCGGGGTCCGCGACCGGCCTGGGCTTTGCGATTGCCGGCGCGCTGGCGGCCGCCGGCGCCGAGGTCGTGCTGGCCGACGTCGACCTCGCCGGCGCGCAGCGGAACGCGGCGACCCTGGGAACCCGGGCTCGGGTCGTGGCCATGGACGTGACCGATCCCGCCTCGGTCGCGGCAGCGCTGCGGGGAACGGCGGTGGACATCCTGGTCAACAACGCTGGCATCACCCAGCGCAAGGCGATCTGGGAGCTCACCCTGGCCGAGTTCGACCATCTGCTGGCGATCAATCTGCGCGGCGGCTTCATCTGCCTCAAGGCGGTGGTCGACGGGATGATGGAGCGGCGTTGGGGCCGCGTCATCTGGATCTCGAGCGTCGCGGGCAAACAGGGCGGCGGCATTGTCGGAACCGCCCACTACGCAGCCAGCAAGGCCGGTGTGATCGGGCTCTGCCAGGCCGCCGCGCGCGAGCTGGGGCCCTACGGAATCACCAGCAACGCGATCGCCCCCGGTTACATCAGGACCGGCATCGCGACCAAGACGGTGGGGGCCCAGGCCGAGGCCGAGATCGAGGAGCTCATCAATGCCTCAGCCCCACTGCGTCGGAGCGGGAGCCCGGACGACATCGCGCAGGCGGCACTCTTCCTGGCGTCGGAAGGCGCAAGCTACATAACCGGTGAGGTCATGGATGTGAACGGCGGCATCTACTTTGATTAGGGGTTGTTTGATCAGGGGTTGTTTGACCAGGGCTTGCTTGATTGGGAGTTGGCCCGGATGAGCACCATGGTTGAGGCGCCGACAACCGAGCTTCGCCTCGAGATGCTGCGGCGGATGATGCTCATCCGCGCCTTCGACTCGATCCTGCCGGATCTCTACACGCGCCAGTTGATCCGCGGCTCGAGTCACGCCGCGATCGGTCAGGAGGCGGTCGCTGTCGGCGCCTGCAGCGCGCTGGCTCCCGACGACTACATCACGAGCACGCACCGTGGCCATGGCCACACCATCGCCAAGGGGGGAGACGTCAACCGGATGATGGCCGAGCTCCTCGGCCGGCGCGATGGGTACTGTCGGGGGAAGGGCGGCAGCATGCACATCGCCGACTTCTCGATCGGGATGTTGGGCGCCAATGGGATCGTTGGCGGCGGGTTCGGGCTCGCGACCGGGGCCGCCCTCAGTGCTCAGCTGCGGCGCTCGGGGCAGGTCGCCCTCTGCTTCTTCGGGGACGGTGCGATCAACCAGAGCAGCTTTCATGGCGCGGCCAACCTGGCCGGCATCTGGCGGCTGCCGCTCATCCTCCTCTGCGAGAACAACCAGTTCGCGATGTCCGCCCGGGCCGAGCGGATGATTGCCGGCGGAGACCCCGTCCGCCGGGCGGCCGGCTATGGATTTCCAGGCGTGACCGTGGACGGGATGGATGTGATGGCGGTCCATGACGCGGTCGGCGAGGCGCGCGCGAGAGCGGTGGCCGGCGAGGGGCCGACGCTGATCGTCGCCACCTGTTACCGGTTCCAGGGCCACTTCTCAGGCGACACGCAGAGCTACCGCACCAAGGAGGAGCTGCAACCCTGGTTGGACCGCGATCCCCTGCCCGCCTTCCGCGACCGGCTGCAGGCGGAGGGGTTATTGAGCGCCGCGGAGGCGGACGCCATGGACGAGGAGGTCCAAACGCAGATCAGCGAGGCGCTCGTATTCGCGCAGGCGAGCCCCTGGCCCGAGGCCGCCGAGGCGTGGGAGGACGTCGATGCCTGAGCTCACCTACTCCGAGGCGCTCAACCAGGCGCTCCGCGAGGAGATGCAGCGCGACCCGACCGTCTTCGTGATGGGCGAGGACGTGGCTGTGTGGGGCGATCGGGGCGGGGTCTTCAGCGTCACTCGCGGCCTCGCCGACGAGTTCGGAATCGACCGGGTGCGGGACACACCGATCAACGAGGAGACCATCGTCGGAGTCGCGGTCGGCGCGGCCCTGACCGGAACCCGGCCGGTGGTCGAGATCATGTACTCCGATTTCATGACCCTGACCATGGAGCCCCTGGTCAACCAGGCGGCCAAACTCCGCTACATGTTCGGTGGCCAGGCCCGGGTGCCGATGGTCGTGCGCAGCAACCTTGGCGCTTCGGGAGGGAAGGCGGCGCAGCATTCCCAGTCGCTGGAGACCTGGATCATGCACGTGCCGGGCCTCAAGGTCGCCATGCCGAGCACGCCGGCCGACGCCAAGGGCATGCTCAAGACCGCCATCCGGGACGACA
>CAXMLP010000482.1:0-2029 GCA_964194225.1 uncultured bacterium
GTACTGGATGATCGTCAGCTCGCCTGACAACTTCCAGCGCACGCGCGAGCACGGATTTTCCATCCAGGGGATCAAATCCCGCCACCGCCGTCGCGTCGAGAGCATGCATGCGGGCGATCGGCTCCTCTACTACATCACTGGTCGGATGGCCTTCGCCGCCACGGTCACTCTGACCACCAACATGTACGAGGACCACAGCCCGATCTGGCGCACCGATCGCCGCGAGGAGGACTATCCCTGGCGAGTTCACATCCGGTTGGACCACGTGCTCGAGGAAGCGGAGTGGGTGCTCGCTAAATACATCGCCTACCGGCTCGAGTACGTCAAGAAGTGGCCGCCGGAACACTGGCCGCTGGCCTTCCAGGGCCACATCCACCAGCTTCCGAAGGCAGACTTCGAGTTGCTTGAGGACGAGATCCTCCGCCTGGTCCGGCGCCACCGCCAGAAGGACGCGGTTGCCGGCTGACCCGCTGGGGGTTCGAGGGGCCTGCCGGCGGGTGGCGGATGAAGCGCTCGAGGTCCGGCTCGGCTCCTTGCAACAAGCGGTCGACGCGCTGGCTGACCTGCCCCTGCCCCGGTGGGACAACGGCCGGCACTACGGGGGAGAGCACATCACCGAATACGTGCTTGTGCTCGACACCCTCAACTTCTCCTTCTGGGGTTCGGGGCGGGGTTACTGGGAGCTGGCGGAGGCGCTCCGCGACGCTTTCAACGCCGGCGATCCCCTCTGGAACAGCGAGCGCCTCCTAACGCTTGACGAGGCCGCGCTCACAGGGCTGATCGGACCCTTCCCGATTCCTCAACTCCGGCTGGCTGCTCTTCACGAGCTCGCCGCGCTTGCGATCCGCGAGGCTGACGGGGCTCTCGCCGGCCTGGTGCCACCGAGCGCGGCCGAGCTGGCCGGCTTCCTCTCCGCCAACCTGGCCTCCTTCCGTGACGTCGCCACCTATGGTGACCGCCAGGTTCCCCTGCTTAAGCGAGCCCAGATCGCGGCGGCGGACCTCTGGGGATCCGGTGCCTTCGCCTTCCCCGACATCGACGAGCTGACCTGTTTCGCCGACTACAAACTGCCCCAGGTGCTCCGCCATCTCGGGGTCCTGGAGTATTCGGACCACCTGCGGGCTCGGATCGACAGCCAGGTCGAGCTCGACTCAGGGGCGCCCGAGGAGGTCGAGATCCGAGCGGGGACGGTGGTCGCGGTGGAACAGCTGCGAGACCACCTGTCGGCGGCCGGCCGGCGCCTCACCGCGACGGAGGTGGACTGGCTTCTCTGGAGCCTTTCCCAACACCTGGCCGGGATGCCGCCCCACCACCGCGTCAGGACGGTCTTCTATTGAACAGGCCGTCCCTCCACACGTGAACTCCGCGACCGCCCACCTGCTCAGGGTGGACCCCGCCTTTGCGCGGATCATCGCAGCAGCGCCCGAGTTCGACCGCTCCGAACGCCGCCAGGTGGACTACTACAACGCACTGGTGCGCGCCATCACCTATCAGCAGCTGGCCGGCAAGGCGGCAGCCGCCATCCACGGGCGCTTTCTCGCCATCTTCGGGGGCGAGCCCCGGCCGGCTGCCGTCCAGGCGGTGAGTGACGCCGAACTTCGAGCCTGCGGTCTCTCGGGTGCCAAGCTCACCACGATTCGAGACCTCTCCCAGAAGGTGATCGATGGCAGCGTGCCGCTCGAGAGCATCGAGGAGCTGGCTGACGACGAGATCGTCGAGCGGCTCTGCTCAGTGCGCGGGATCGGCCGTTGGACGGCCGAGATGTTCCTCGTCTTCCAGCTCGGGCGCCCCGATGTGTGGCCGGTCGACGACCTCGCGGTGCGACGCGGGTATGCCTTGATCCACGGGCTCTCCGAATGGCCGCGACCCAAAGAGCTGCAGCGACTGGGCGAGATCTACCGCCCCCACCGCACAACCGCCGCCTGGTACTGCTGGCGAACCACCGACATCAAACTGCCCGATTAATTTCTGGAACCTCCCCCTGTGCCTGTGTGGGGTGAGGAGCCGAGTAGCCGGGGGGAGTTTCACC
>CAXMLP010000483.1:0-1532 GCA_964194225.1 uncultured bacterium
ACGGCGACGAGATCGGGATGGGCGACAACGTCTACCTCGGCGACCGCAACGGAGTCCGAACGCCAATGCAATGGAGCGGCGACCGCAATGCAGGTTTCTCCAAGACCAACCGACAGCGCCTGTACCTACCGGTGATCGTCGATCCCGAGTACCACTACGAATCGGTCAACGTGGAGGCGCAGCAGGCGAACGCTCACTCGCTCCTCAGCTGGACGCGCCGGCTGATCGAGCTGCGCAAGCGCCATCCCGCCTTCGGCCGGGGCTCGCTCGAATTCCTTCACCCGGAGAACCGCAAGGTGCTCGCGTTCGTGCGCCGCAGCGAGCAGGAGCAGATCATGGTCGTCGCCAACCTCTCGCGCTTCGTCCAGTACGTTGAGCTGGACCTGTCTCGGTTTGCCGGGACGCAGCCGGTCGAGATGTTCGGCGGGATCGAATTTCCCCCGGTCGCGGATCGTCCCTACTTCCTGACCCTGGGACCGCACGCCTTCTACTGGTTCACCATGCAGCCGGTTGCCGCGCCGGTCGGCGCCGCTCCCGGAGGCGCCGCGGATGTGCCCGAGCTGATAGTCCACGAGCGCTGGCAGGAGCTGCTGGAGCCGGGCGGTCGTGCCCGCCTGGAGCTGGTCCTGCCCAGCTTCATGCGGGTGCGCCGCTGGTTCGGCGGTAAGGCGAGGCGCCTGAAGTTCGTCACGGTGGCCGACGCCATCCCGGTGCCCTACGCAGGTGGCTCGGCGATGGTCCTCACCATCCGGTGCGAATATGCCGAAGGCGACCCGGAGACCTACGCCCTGCCCCTCAGCCACGCCGCCGGGGCGCGCGCCGAGGATTTGCTGAAGAACCAACCCGGCTCGGTCGTCTGCCGGGTCGGCGGACTGGCGGAGCCGGGGTTGCTTTACGACGCTCTGACCGACCCCGAGTTCGCCGAGGAGCTGCTCGACGCGGTGGCGCGGAAACGGCGCTATCGGGGCGACGGGGGAAGCATCACGGCGGTTCCGGCGGCCGCCTTCGCCCGGCTCCGGGGCGGCGATGGCACGCGGCTCGACGCCACCATCGGCAGCGCCGAGCAGAGCAACAACTCCGTGATGTTCGGCGAGCGGCTGATCCTGAAGCTCTACCGCCACGTGGAGGAGGGAGTGAACCCGGACCTCGAGGTCAGCCGGTTCCTCAGCGAGCGCGCCGGGTTCACTTCGATCCCGCCGGTCGCCGGCAGCCTGGAGTATCGCTTTCCCAACGGCAGAACGGGCACCCTCGGGCTGCTCCAGGGCTATGTCCCGAACCAGGGCGACGCCTGGTCCTACACGCTGGCCCAACTGGACCGCTACCTGGACCATCCCTCGGCGCTCGGCCAGTATCTCGACCGCGTCACCCTCCTCGGCAAGCGGACAGCCGAGATGCACCTTGCCCTCGCCTCGCAGTCCGACGACCCGGCATTTGCCCCCGAAGCCTCAACGATGCTCGACCAGCGTTCGCTCTACCAGTCGGTGCGCAGCCAGGCAACCCAGGTGCTCGCCATGCTCCGGCAGCCCCTGGCC
>CAXMLP010000484.1:0-1641 GCA_964194225.1 uncultured bacterium
GTGATCTCGTTGCGGAACGACTTGCCGATCTGGGCGATGCCGAACGGAGGCTTGCGTCGCGACGTCTGCAGCACGTTGAGGAAGTTGACGAAGATGCCCTGCGCCGTCTCCGGCCGCAGATACGCGACCGACCCTTCGTCGGCGACCGGGCCGACGTTGGTCTGGAACATCAGGTTGAAGGCGCGCGCCGGAGTGAGATCGGTGGAGCCGCAGTTCGGGCAGGCACCCTCGATCTGATCCTCCCGCCACCGCTCTTTGCATTTGCGGCAGTCAACCAGCGGATCGGTGAAGTTGGAGACGTGGCCCGAGGCCTCCCATATCTTGGGGCTCATCAGGATGGCCGAGTCCAACCCCACAACATCGTCACGGAGCTGGATCATCGTGCGCCACCAGGCGTCCTTCAGATTGCGAAGCATCAGCACGCCGAGAGGCCCGTAGTCGTACGTGGACCGAAAACCGCCGTAGATCTCCGACGACGGGAACACGAAGCCCCGCCGCTTGCACAGATTGACCACCTTGTCCATCAAGTCCTCGACCGGCATGAGCGGCAAGGGTACTTGGGGGAAAGGGCCTTCTGGCCGGGATTGGGCGGGTCTCTTACCTGTCCAGGACGTGGATGCTGCGCAGGCGGCGCTCCAGATGCTGCTCCATGCTCCTCGTGGCCAGGGCGGCTACCTCGGTCGTGACCGGTGATGCCGGCTCGCTCAGCGCGCCGGTCAAGCCGCCTTCGAGGATGCGCCGAATGACCAGGATCGCCTCCGGGCTGACGGGCACGCCCCGCCGGCAGGCCCGGCACAGCACGCCGCCCTCGACCATGTCGAAGGCGACCAGGTCATCGGTGGCGCCGCAACCCGCGCACTGTTCCAGGAGCGGGTGCGCTCCCTCCAGGCTGAGAAGCTTCCAGAAGAAGGCGGCGACGAGCAGCGGGGCGGGGCGGTCGGCGAGAGAACGCAAGGCGCCGACGAGCATCTGGTAGAGGCGCGGGTTGGCCTCATCTTGTTGCGCAACCTGGTCCACCGCCTCCAGGAGGCCCATCGCCGAGCTCATCCGATCCAGGTCCTCCCGGATGGCACGGAAGTGGTCGATGCTCTCGGCCTGGCTGATGACATCGAGATCGCGACCGTCGTAGACGAGCAGGCTGGCGTGGGAGAGAGGTTCGAGCCTGGCTCCGAACCGGCTCTTGGTTTTGCGGACGCCTTTGGCCACGGCCCGGACCTTGCCGTGACCGGCGGTGATGAGGGTGATGATGCGATCGGATTCGCCGAGCTTGATGGTGCGCAGCACTACTCCCTGGTCGCGGTAGAGGCCCACGACTACTCGCCCTCTCCGATTGCACCGAAGCGGCGGTCGCGCTGCTGATAGGTCCGCACCGCCTTGAACAGCTCCTGCCGGTCGAAGTCCGGCCAGAGCGTGTCGGTGAAGACCAGCTCGCTGTAGGCCAGCTCCCACAGCAGGAAGTTGGAGATCCGGTATTCCCCCGACGTGCGGATCACCAGGTCGAGCTCGGGCATGTCCGGCCAGTACAGGTGTTGGCGGATCGCTTTCTCGTCGATCTTCGACGCCGGCACGTGCTCATTCACCAGGGCGCGCACCGCATCGACGATCTCGGCTCGCCCGCCGTAGTTGAAGGCGATGGTGAAG
>CAXMLP010000485.1:0-3473 GCA_964194225.1 uncultured bacterium
GCGGCGGCGAGAACATCTATCCCCGCGAGGTGGAGGAATACCTGTACGGCCACCCTGACATCGCCGACGTCCAGGTGATCGGCGTTCCATCCGAGAAGTACGGCGAAGAGGTGATGGCCTGGGTGCGCCTGCGCGAGGGCGCTCACCTCACCGATGAAGAGCTGACGAACTACTGCCGGGGAAAGATCGGGAGCTACAAAATCCCGCGGTATTGGAAATTCGTGGACAGCTTCCCGATGACCGTGACCGGAAAGGTGCGCAAGATCGAGATGCGTGAGGCCGCGGTGCGCGAGCTCGGGCTCGAGAAAGCGGCCGGCGTGGTAACCGCCTGACGCCCGCCGGCCTTCTTTCAGAATTCATGCCGGAAACGGCCGGCAACAGTTCGCCAACGCCTCGCAAGGTTCCCCTGGCGACCCGTTAAATCGAGATGACGGGCGTCTCGTGGGGATTCAAATTCATCCACACCCACCGATTGCACCGTTAGCGGCCGAAAGGAGGTCGGAATGGGTAGGGGTATCGTTTCGAGTCTGGCGTCGACGGTGGCGGTCATCGCCAGTGCCGTCCTTCTCAGCGTGGCAGGCAGCAGCTCAGCACTGGCTGTGGCAAGCAATCCCACGCTGGGATCCTTCGATCCAGCTGCCCCCGCGGCCAATCCCTACGCCGGCTGCGTCGCGTCGGTCCTGACCGGCAGTGGCTTCGTGTTCGGCAGCCAGGCGGCGCTGACCGCCGCCCTGAACGCGGTCTGGCCGAACCTACCGCCCGCGGTCGCCAGCGTCTGCAAGCAGGCGGTCGATACCCGCCAGCCACAGGTCTGCGTCGCCCCCACCGCTCCCGCCCCCTGCTCAGGGATCGGCCCGGCAGCGGTCAGAGAACTGGCGGCTCGCGTCGCCTCGCTGCCCGGTAACTGGAAGCTTGTCAGGGATACCCTGGGCTGCTGCGGCGGATACGCCGAGACCTCGTTGGTCAGCCCCACCTCCGGCACGCCCATGGCGATGGTGAATGGCACCTTCTCCCTGCCCAAGGACTTCTGTCCGACCTCCTGGTGCGCGGGCAAACCCGGCCTGTGGGCGTCCTGCGACGTCTTCGGCTGCAACGAGGTCAAAGAGCTCGGGGTGAGTTTTGTCGGCCGCACGCCGGAAGTTCCGGGCGTAAGGGCCCACTACTACACGACCGACGGCTTCAAGAACGCGATCTACAACATCGATGGCCTCTACGGCCAGGGATATTGGGGAACCGGCTGCACCACTCCCTCGCCGAGCGAGTGCGGGTTCTCCCCCGCGATGAGCTGGACGTGCCATGCGGGTATCGACCCGGCGCCGCCCGCAACCTCGGCGCCCGCCAACTGCGGTGGCCAGAGCCTCTCCATTTCGATGGTGTTCCTCAGCGGGCCCGGCGGTTGCATCGGCTGCATGTCGATCTCGCCGACTGTCGCCCAGCAGGTGTCGTTCCGGCTCGACAGCAACGTTCTGGGCTGGCGGGGTAACCCCACCGTCTGCGCCACCACTGTCGACTGCCTCCGTTTCGACGATCCGCGGCTCAGCTATCTCGACGGTGCCGGCCGGCCGACCGTTGTGTGGAATGCCTCGACCCCCGTGCCCGCCGCGGTTGTGAACGTCACCTCCGGCAACCTCGCCTGCTTGGTGAACGTGAACGTCAGCCGGGGTCCCGCCGTCTCCTGCGTCGACGTCGCCGGCACCGTTGGCCCGATCGTCCAGGCCGCTCACGCCCCGGTGGTCTTCGCCACGCCGCCGACGGTCAGCGCGACCGCCGCGCCGGCTGCCAACACCTCGGGCTTCACACGCGGGCCAGTCGTGGTGAGCATCAGCGCCGTGTCACCGTTGGGACCGGGCGTGAGGTCGATCAACTACCGGGTGAGCGGCGCCCAGCCGATCCCGCCCACCAGCATTCCCGGCCAGAACGGACAGGTGTCGATCAATACCGACGGACAATCCGATGTGGAGTATTTCGCGACTGACCTGGCCGGCAGCACCAGCCCGACCCTCCACGCCATGGTCAAGGTGGACAACAGTCCGCCGACCTTCAATTGCGCCACCCCGGGTGCCGGCTGGCACCTGGATAACGTGACGGTCGCCTGCACCGCGAGCGACGCGCTCTCAGGGCTCGACAACCCCGCCCAGGCAAGCTTCACGCTCACCACCAACGTTGCCCCGGGCACGGAGACGGCCAGCGCCAGCACCGATTCGGTGACCATCTGCGATCGCGTCGGGAACTGCGCGATCGCCGGGCCGCTGACGGGCATCAAGATCGATCGCGCGGCTCCAACCATCTCGATCCGCACCCCGTCCGGCACCTACACCGTGGGGCAGGTCGCCCTCGCCGACTACTCCTGCACCGACCTGGGATCGGGTGTCACCTCCTGTGCCGGGCCGGTGGCCAATGGCTCGCCAATCGACACGGCAGCCCCCGGGCCACACACCTTCACAGTTAGCGCCGTCGATGCCGTCGGAAACCACAGCCAGGCGGTGATGAACTACATGGTGGTGGCCCGCACCTGCGATCAACACGGCGAGTGGGTCGCGGACGACGATTGCGACCTGGACCACGAGGATGCCGTTCACAGCGCACCGGCCGCCACCCGCGCGCCTGAAGACGCGGTGAAACCCGCCGGCCTGCGCGACTAAGCGACCGACCTAGAGGACCTGCTCTGGGAGGAGGCCCTTGGCGCGCAGCTTCGAGGTCTCGTGGTAGGCGTCGACGTAGCGAAGGGTGCCGGAGGCTGACCGCAGCACCATCGAATGGGTGTAGGCATAGAACTCCTCGTAGCGGACGCCCTGGAGCAGCTCACCCGAGGTGATCCCCGTGGCGGCGAAGAAGATGTTGTGGCCCGAGCAGAGGTCGTCGATTCCCAGCACGCGGCCGCCGTCGTGTCCCTCCTCCTTTGCCATCCGCTTCTCCTCGTCGTCACGGAGGAGTAGGCGCGCCTGCATATCTCCCTGGAGGGCCTTCACCGCGCAGGCCGCCAAGACCCCTTCGGTGGAACCCCCCGATCCCATCATCACGTGCATCCCGGTCTTGGTCTCGAGGGCCGCCATGATCGCCCCGGAGACGTCACCGTCGGTGATCAGCCTGATCCGCGAACCTACCTCGCGAACCTCATCGATCACCGTCTGGTTGCGGTCCCTGTCGAGCACCACCACGGTCAGGTCCCGGGGATGGAGCCCCTCGGCCTTGGCCACTCGCCGCAAGTTCCATTCGATTGGCATGTCGATGTCGATGACGCCGCGTGCCCGCCTTCCCACGACCAGCTTCTGCATGTAATGGACGTGCGTCGTGAACATGCAACCGCGCTCGGCAAGGGCCACGACCGCGACTGCGCCAGGGCCGCCCGTCGCGGCCAGCCGGGTGCCGTCGATCGGGTCGACCGCCACGTCCACCTCCGGCTCCAGACCGTTGCCCAGCTCCTCGCCGAAATAGAGCATCGGAGCCTCGTCCTTCTCGCCCTCGCCGATCAC
>CAXMLP010000486.1:0-3783 GCA_964194225.1 uncultured bacterium
CGGGCGTGTCGATGAGGTTCAGCTCGTACTGGACACCATCGGCCGCCGGGTAGTCGAGCCGGACCGCCTGGAGCTTGATCGTGATGCCGCGTTCCCGCTCGAGATCCATGGTGTCGAGCATCTGCTCCTGCATGTCCCGCTTGCTGATGGCTCCCGTGAATTCGAGAAGGCGGTCAGCCAAGGTCGATTTGCCGTGATCGATGTGCGCGATGATGCAGAAGTTGCGAATTCGATCGAGTGGGGTTCCCGGCACGGTGTCATGGTAGGATGCCAGGCCAGAACGACCGGGGCTGCCGGGTGTCAGCTTAGGAGGGGATTTAAGTGAGGGGTTTGTCGAGGGCGCTTGCCGGAGTGGCGCTGGGCGCGATGGTCGCCGTCGCCTGCGGCGGCAGCAACACTTCAAGCGGCACGACTACGTTCAAGGGCACCAAGAACATCGGCCTCTCGACCTCTCTCACCGGCCAGTCGGGCACCTACGGCAAGGCGATCAGCCGGGCCGCCCAGATGTGGGAGGACGAGACAAACAAGAAGGGCATCAACGGCTACAAGGTCAAGGTCATCATCAAGGACGACCAGAGCAAGGTGGCCGAAGCGACCGACAACACCAAGGCACTGATCCTCGAGGACAAGGTCGTGCTCATGCTCGGCCATGTGCTCTCCAGCCAGTGCCAGGCGGCGATGCCCATCGCCCATCAGAACCATGTCATATACATCGCGGCCACCTGCAACGACTACCGGAACACGACCAGCCCGGAGTTCATGATTCCTGAGTACGTGTCCGTCGTGCCGACCACCTACATGGAGGCCACGGCCGCCGGCATCGACGCCGGCAAGAACACCAAGCTCAAGCGGTGGTACATCCTCTCTCCCGACTACTCGTTTGGACGCGCCGAGACCCCGGCCTTCGTGGCTGCCCTCAAGAAGCAGAATCCGAGCGTGCAGATCTTGAACCAGCCGTCGGAGTGGTACGTGCCGCTGACCACCTTCAACTTCACAAACGTGCTGCCGAAGATCCAGGCCGCCCAACCCGATGCGATCTACTCGAACATCTTCGCCGCCACCCAGACCGCCTTCATCAACGGGGCTCTCCAGACCGATCCCTCGTTCTTCAGCAAGTACCAGTTCACAACTCTCAGCTCGATCGACGACTTCAACGCCATCCCCGACAAGTACCCGACCGGCATTCGGGTCTATGAGCGGGCGCCCTTCTTCGCCATTCCAGGCGAGAAGATCAAGACCTTCGTCAAGAACTTCAGGGACCGCTACCAGGGCGATTACCCGTCCGACTGGGCGGTGATGGATTACGACGCCCTCACGGTCTGGGCGACAGCCGCCGAGGCTGCCGGCAGCTTCGAAACCGACAAGGTGCTCGCCAAGATCTCGGGCGGTAGCTTCGACGTTCTTCGCGGCAAGATCAAGATCCGCAAGGAGGATAAGCAGGCCAACGTCCCGGTATGGGTCGGCACCACGTACAGGGACCCCGCCTACCCGTTCGTGATCCTCAAGGACATCGTGAACCCACCCGGTGACGACCTGCTGCTCCCCCTCGACAAGGTGAAGCAGATGCAGAGCGGCCAGTGCCCCAAGAACGACCTCAACAACTGTCCCTGAGAGTCGACCCCATCTTTCCGCTCCGTTTCGAGTAGGTAAGCCGGCATGGACCTGGGCAATCTGATCCTGTTCACGTTGGCGGGACTGTCTTTGGCGGCCGTCCTTTTCATCGTGACGGCTGGGCTGTCACTCGTATTCGGCGCGCTGCGCGTCATCAACATGGCCCACGGCTCGCTCTTCATGATCGCGGCCTTCGTGGCCTGGTTCATCGTCGTAAAGGTGGTCGGCAGCGAGTTCGGCTTCTGGGCGGCCCTGCTCGTGGCCCCGGCGATCACCGCCCTCATCGGCGCGGGGATCGAGATCGTGGTCCTGAAGCCGATCTACGGCCAGGAGCACCTGCTGCAGCTGCTGGCCACCTATGCGCTGACACTGGTCTTCGCCGGGGCGGTGCGGCTGATCTTCGGCCCAGAGGTGAGGAACCTGAGGGCGCCGGCAATCCTGAATACCGCCGTCCAGATCAGCGGCCACAGCTTTGCCGTTTACAACCTCTTCCTGATGGCCGTCGCGGTGTTGATCGCGGTCAGCCTGTACGTGCTGTTGAACCGCACAGCGCTCGGCCGCAACATTCGCGCGGCCATCTCCGACCCCGAGCTGCTGGCAGCCTCCGGGGTCAACGTGACGAGGCTCTTCACAACGGTCTTCATGATCGGCACCGCCCTCGCTGGTTTGGGTGGAGTTCTGGTCTCGCCGAGCCAGTCGGTTGACCCCGGCATGGACTCCAACACCCTCATCAACGCCTTCGCGATCAGCGTGATCGGCGGCCTCGGCAGCCTCACCGGGTCCTTTGTCGGAGCTGTGATCGTTGGGCTGATCCTCTCCTATGGGTTCGCCGTGCCCGCGCTGGCGCCCTGGGCGACGGCGTTCGTCTTCGCGGCGATGGCGATCGTGTTGACGATCCGCCCCTGGGGCCTGTTCGGCAGACCCGAGTGAGGCCAGTGCTCGACCGCCTGCCGCGTGACGGGCGCGCCCGGGTCCGGCTCGGTCTCCTCATCGCGGGCGGCCTGCTCGCCCTCCTCGTCCCCCTGTTGGCCAACCTTCACGAGTTCATCGATCCCGACCACGCCTCGGCGCGCTACGACTTCGTCCTGGCCACCGAGGCGGTGGTGCTCGGGTTATGGGCGGTGTCCTTCAACCTGATGCTCGGCTACACCGGCATGGTCTCCTTCGCCCACGCCGCCTATTACGGAGTCGGGGCCTACACGCTCGCCATCTTCAACACCCGGTACCACGGCTCGGTTCTGCTCGGTCTGCTGCTGGCGCCCCTGGTCGCCGGTCTGTTCGGCTTCATCACGGGAATTGTCGCGCTGCGCGCTGTGCGGCTCTACTTCAGCCTGCTCACGCTGGCGATCTCTCAGCTCCTCTTCGTCATCGCCTTCGAGTGGTACGACTTCACGGGCGGGGACAACGGCGTCCACAACCTCAAGATTCCTGACTGGTTGCTCGATGCCCAGAACCTCTATTACGTCGAGCTCGCCGTGGCGGCCTTCTGTCTTGTGCTCATGTATCTGCTGATCAAATCTCCATTCGGCGCGGCGCTGCTCAGCATTCGGGAAAACCGGCAGCGAGCGAGCTCGGTCGGGCTCAACGTCAAGGCCTACGAGCTGGCTGTTTACACGGTCGCCGCGACCTTCGCCGGAGTGGCCGGCGGCCTATACGCGATCTACGACCAGCAAGCCTACCCGCAGCTCCTCTACTGGACGACCAATGCCCAGCCGGTGGTGATCGCCCTGCTCGGCGGCATCGGGTCCTACCTCGGCCCCGTGCTGGGGGCGATGATCTTCACCTACCTGTCAGTCACCATCGGAAAGAACTTTCCCTTCCACTTCGACATCGTGCTGGGAGCGATCGTGGTGGCCGTCGTGCTGCTCGCACCGGGTGGCTTCGTCAGCTTCCCCGACATCATCGGCCGGGTGCGCAACCGCTTCAGATCTGGGGGCCCCGAAACGCCGGTCATCGAGACGACCGGTGAGGCGATCAAGTCCTTGCAGGTTGACAAGGCTGTGGACTCAGCGGCGGTCGAGGTGCGCGAGGTGGCCCGGTCCGACCAGGCCCTGCTCACCATCACCGGGCTGAGCAAGGCCTTCGGGGGCCTGCGCGCGGTCCAGGACGTCAACATCACGGTTCGCCAGGGCGACCTTCATGCGGTGATCGGGCCCAACGGCGCCGGCAAGT
>CAXMLP010000487.1:0-4227 GCA_964194225.1 uncultured bacterium
CAGGTGTTCATGGCCTGGAGCAGGTCGGGATCGGGCGCCCCCCAAAAGCCGGCTATCCCGCACATTGGGGAACCTCAGCTCCTCCGGCGGAGGGCGCGCCTGACCAGAGCCAGCTCGTCGCGGCCAACGGCCCTGAAGAGCATGAGTCCCAGGCCATAAGCGAGCACGCCGACCAGTATCGCAACCAGCACCCAGGGGCCGTGAACAGCCCGAAACGGAAATAGCACGAGGCCCATCACCGCGCCCGCCAGCAGGATCCGCCAGCCGAGCCGGAAGACCGGCACCGGGCCGAGAACCCTTCTCACCATCAGGTAGCCCGTGACCAGGAGCGCGACCTCGGTCAGGTCGGTCGCCCAGGCTGCGCCGAGGTACCCAAAACGTGGGATGAGGAACAGGTTGAGGCCTACATTCACGGCCAGGCTGACGAGTGCCGCCCAGGTGAACAGAAGCTGGCGATCCATCGAGTTGAGCGCGGCGATGAACGCATTGGTCACGAACATCAGGAAAACGCCCAGGCCGAGCACCTGGAGAGCCGCCGCCGCGGGCTCGTAC
Organism: uncultured bacterium; assembly: GCA_964194225.1. Lineage (GTDB taxonomy): Bacteria > Chloroflexota > Dormibacteria > Dormibacterales > Dormibacteraceae > CAXMLP01. The sequence goes on from CAXMLP010000487.1 coordinate 553, forward strand.
TGGCCGCTTCTATCGAAGAGACCATTGATGCCGCCAGCGAGCATGGCGATACCCACCGTCATCGGCCAGCCCAGCGCGAACAGGACCCTGAAGAACCGGCCGGTGGCGTGGAGCAGCTTGTCGGGTGAGTCGCGGTGGTAGATGGATAGGACGGGGAAGGCGACATTGAGGATCGTCACCGGTACGAAGAGCAGCGCCTCGACGGGTTTGTACGCGAACAGGTACCAACCGACCTCCTGGTACGACCTGAAATGGAGGAGGATCGGGATGTCGATCTTGAAGTAGAGGGTCGTGACGACGAAGGCCAGCGCAAAGGGGAGGCTCAACCGCAGCCACGAGCGCAGGAAGCCGAGGTCGAATTCCCAGCTGAAGCGGGCAATGCCACGGAGCGCGATGACGCAGACGAAGTAGACGCAGGTGAAGGCGTAGCCGGCCACGTAGGCCCACAGGAAGTAATCGACTCCGCGGTGGGTGAACACGCCGTAGAGGGTCGCCGCGAGCAGGATCACCGCCTCGGCGAGGATGGCCACCGCTTCGTAGCCGAGCCGGCCGGTCGCATAGAAGGTGCTCCGGAGCACGTTCGAATACGCGCTCAGCACCATGAGGACGAAGGCGGGCAGAAGCAGCGAAAAGATGCCTGAGAAGCGCATCGTGACAGCCAGCACAACCAGCGCCGGGATGGCGAGGAGGGCCCGGGTGCTGAGCACGTTGCGCAGGAAGTGAGGGAGTCGCTCGGGGTTGCGGGCAGCCTCGCGGGTGTACAGCGTGTTGAAGCCGAGATCGATCAAGATCGAGATCAGCGAGGTGTAGGTGACGGTCGTCTGAAAGACACCGTTGCGGGCCGGGAGAAGGGCATTGGCGGTGGCGAAGACGGTGACCAGCGCGATCAACCGCGAGACCACGCGGGCGGCCAGCAGCATGGCCGCGTTGCCGACGGCGCGAGAGGCGAGCGAGGCCGGCCTGCCCTTGGCGCCGCCTCCGGCCGGCCGGCCCTCAGCCATTCAGGGGCCGCGCAAATACCGTCGCCGGCTCCACCAGCCGCTCAGTCCGAGTGCCGGGAAAGTGGATGCGGATGCCGGGCTTGCCGGGCGCCCCGAACTCCCAGCCCGCAGCGAAGAACCGGGCGCTCTCTGCCAGGTCGTGCGCCTGAGCCGCCTGGCGGCCGTCGGTGAAGGTGATCGTCTGCGCGCGAGCCCCGGGGAACCCGAGCCGCACGTCCCCACCCGTCTTGAGGTTGTACACGTAGTCATCGAAGGAGCCTGAGGACGAGGCGGCCACGAGGTCGGCCAGGTTGGGCAATTCACCGGCCCGCATGGCCGTCTTGATGTCACGCCGGCTGGCCATCGCCACCAGGCGCTCACGGCGACGCAGCTCGGTGAGAAGGACATCCCGTTCCGCCCGGAGGACCTCGAGCTCGCCCTGGAGCGGACGCATCCGTTCGCGCAACTCGGAAACCCGCGCGGCCAGCTCGTCTTCGGTGAGGGAACTGAAATCGTCTGCCACCGCGGACTATTGTCTTCGGTGCGATGAGGATCAGCCTGGGCCTGCCCAATGCCGTGCCCGAGATGGCCGACGGGGCGCTCTACATCAAGCTCGCCCGGCTTGCCGAGCAGCGCGGTTTCGCCTCCCTGGGCACGATCGGGAGGATCGCCTACCCGGGCTATGAGGAGCTGATCACCCTGGCCGCGGCCGCCGGGGCGACCGAGCGAATCGGGCTCTTCACCAACGTCCTGCTCGGGCCGGCGCGCGAGTCCCTGCTGCTGGCCAAGCAGGCGGCGAGCCTGGATCGGATCTCCGGCGGCCGGCTGGTGCTGGGGGTGGGCGTTGGGAGCCGCGAGGATGACTTCGCGGTCGGCCCGCACGACTTCCACACCCGCGGCCGCCGTTGGGACCAGTCACTCGAGCTGATTCATCGGGCCTGGCGTGGCGAGCCGTTGCCCGGTACCGATCGGGCGGTGACAGTGAGGCCGGTGAAAGAGTCGGTGCCGATGCTCTTCGGTGGTGGCGCGCCCCAGAATCTGGCCCGCATCGTGAAATACGGGCGCGGCTACACCCAGGGCGGAGGGACCCCGTCGGGCCTTGCCGAGATGCGGGAGAGGGTGACCGGCGCGTGGCGCGAAGCGGGCAGGGCAGGCCAACCTGAATTCCGCGCCCTTCTCTACTTCACTTCGCTCTCGGGGGACCCGAGGACCAGGCCGCCGGCGAGGCCAACCTGCGCGATTATTACGGGGCATACGGCGAGCGCGTATGGGGAGGCGCGGCTAAGGATGCCGCGACGATCATGGAACGCCTCACCGCATATAAAGCGGTCGGCTGTGACGAGCTCTTCTTCTGCATGACGGCTCCCGTGCCCGCCCAGGTGGATCGATTGGCAGAGCTGGTGCTCGCCTAAACGGCAGCGCGGGGGATCTCCTCAGCTCCGAGTCAAATCGGGTTGCCTGGCTCCAGACAGTAGGCTTTTGATGTGATGGAGCGTGACCGTCACCCTGACGCGGTCAGCGGTGGCGGCGAGATCATCGAGCATAATCTCGACCCCCCGCCGAGCTATGGGGGCCACCTCGCCGGACCTCCCCGGCAGGTTTACGGACGGCCGGATCCACCCCGTCCCCGGCAGGCCGAGCGGTTCCTCGCCGCCCCCGCGAGCCCGGATCCCCCACCGCCGGCGGACCAGCCCGGCCGAGTCCCTCTCCGCCGGTTCTTCGACCTGCTGCTGGTGGCGGCCACGGCGGCGGCGCTGGTCGCCGTCGTCTTCGTCCTCCGGGACCTCCTGATGCCTGCCGACCGCGCGCCCCTGACCCAGCCTCCCGTCGCCACCAGCCCGGGCCCCGTCGCCTCGGCCTCTGGCTCACCAGACCAGCCGAGAGCAGCCGCGCTGACCCTTCGCGCGGGCGATCTGCCAGCCGGTTATCGGGCGGTCCAGGCGGGACCGGCCCAGTTCGGCGGAGGCAACGGCACTGCGCCTGACAGCTGGGATGTGGTGTTCCAGAGCGGCGAACCGGCCAGCCGTGACTTCCGAGCCGTGGAGAGCATCGTCCTCATCTATGCGACCGCCGATGCCGCGGCCGGCGGCCTGCGCCGGGAGCAGTCAGCGGAGCCCGCGCGCGGCGCCCGCCAACTGGTCGCCGGGGATGTCGGCCTGGAGAGCCAGGTCTGGGAGGAACCGCTCAGCGGATCGCCCGATTACCGTCTGATCAGGGTGCTCTTCCGGGTCGGCCGGGCGATGTCCGAGGTGACGGTGGCGGCGCCGGCCGGTCCCGCACAGGCGAGGGAGGCGGTCCGCCTCGCGACAATCCAGGCAGAGCGGCTCGCCGGGATCTAATCGCTGGGACGGCGAAGGACGCGGCGGCGGCGGGACACCAGCAGGCCGGCGATGAGAAGCACCAACCCCACCGCAAGGGAGAGGACGGGCAGGCCGGTGGCCGCGAGCCCGATCAATGCCGGCAGCCGGGAGGCGGTCGCGCAGCCCGCGGAGAGGGAGGCCGGCACCAGTGCCGGACAGAGCGAGGGCGCGCAATCACCGCCCTGGCAGGTCGCGGATGACGAATCGACGGCCGTTCGCAGGCCCTGGCGACCACGAACCAGCGAGTGGTCGGCGGCGACGCTGCCGGTCGCCGGCTCACTCGAAGCTGCGCCGGGGGCCGGTGTCGTTTCGACGCTGGCGGCCGGTGCGGCGGG
>CAXMLP010000488.1:0-5871 GCA_964194225.1 uncultured bacterium
TCAACATGCTGCTGGTCCAGATGGACGGTGTGGACAAGGCCGGCTTCCTCGCCAAGCTGCTGCGCCGTTTTGTCAACGTCACCCTCGACGGCCTGTTCATCCCTCGCCAGATCGGGAGCAATGGCTCGACCGTGAAGCTGCGCATCCCGCAGCTTCGGCCGCCCCGCTACAACCTCTTCTTCATCGGCGCCACCAACCGGCCGAGCGTTCTCGACGAGGCCGTCACCCGGCCCGGCCGCTTCGGTCGGCAGATCACGTTCCGAATTCCCACCCGCGAGGACCGCAAGGACATCGCAGCGCTTTATTTCGACCTCAAGAAGCACGACCCCGTGCTGGACAGCGCCCAGCGACGGGATGAGTTCGCGCGCATCTCCGAGGGGTATTCGCCGGCGATGATCGAGCAGGCCCTCTCGCTCGCCCTCATGTACGCCTTTGAGGATGGCCGCGACTTCTTCATGTGGCGCGACCTGCGCGAGGCGATGGGCAACATCGAATCGGGACTTGTCCAGCCGGTCGAGTACACCGAGCGCGAGAAGGTCGCCGTGGCCCGGCATGAGCTTGGTCACGCGATCGCCATGCGCTTCTTTCAACCCGACCACGCCCCGGTGCGGCTGTCGATCAAGATGCGCGCGGACGGCTCGCTCGGGCGACTCATGTCTCAGGCGCAGGAGGAGGAGTTCAGCCGCTTCCGCTCTCAGATGGCGGGGCGACTGCGCACGATCCTGGGAGCGATCGCTTCTGAGCGCGTGTTCTACGGCGAGAACTCGGACGGAGTCTATGGCGACCTGATGATGTCCACCAGCATCGCCTGTCACATGGTTGGACTGGTCGGCATGGGGCCCGACCGCCTGGATGAGGAGCAGAGCCGCAAGGCCATGCAGTTCGGTGAATATCTGATCTCGGTGGCCGAGATCAGCCAGGGCATGCACGAGGCGGGCACGCACGTCGGTGCCACGATCCAGAATCCCAAGGCGCGCGCCGTCGTCGCCCAGGTGATCGGCTCCGCCTACATCGACTGCTGGCGGTTGATGCAGGTCAACCAGGAGAGCATCGACCAGGCTGCCGAGGCGCTGATCGCACAGGGTGAGCTGGTCGGCGATGAGATCACCGGGTTGCTCGATTCGGTGGGCCTGCGCCACTACGACGCCTCCGATCCCTATCCCCCGGCGATGCCCGTGCTGCCGAGGGTCGACCGCGACGAGGACGAGGGCCGCCGGCGCGCGCGCACCGCCTAACGGCTCCGTCTGGCCAACGTTTTCCCGCCCGTCGTCAAATCGTCCGCGCGCCGGCCTACTTTCAAGTTCGCCGTGGTGAAGCACCTGAAAGTCCGCGCTGGCATCGTGGCCGCCCTTCTGGCGCTGCTGGCCATCGGCAGTCTGCCCATGACAGCCGCCGCCAAATTCGAGGCAGGCCTCCCCCCCCAGCCAACTGCTGAGCGACTGCTGGAGCGCCTGACTCAGGACGAGGCTGCAATTGCGGCCGCACTGGCCGACCAGAGGCAGCTGCGCGAGCAGTCCCCGGGCGACGACTTCCTGGCTCGCCTGGTCGGCAACCTGGAGCGCGAAAACGCCGAGTTCCGCTACCGCGAGGCTGTGCGAGCGCAGCAGCGGCACCTCCTCGACGTTGCCGCGGATCCTCGGCTGGCGGCACAATTGGAGCGCGACGCTCCCCGCGAGCTGGCGTCGGTGATCCACGACACGATCGGCGCCTGGTACGCGATCTGGCGGCTGGACGGGATCGATGAGTACCACCTCGTGCGGATCCATCCCCGGCCACTCGGTCGCACCGAGCCGGCTGCCAAGCTCGCCGTTTACTACCAGGACGCGGCCGCGCGCTACCAGCTGGATTGGGCGGTCCTCGCCTCGATCAACTTTGTGGAATCGGACTTCGGCCGAGTAAACGGACCGAGCTCGGCCGGCGCGGTTGGCCCCATGCAGTTCCTTCCCTCCACCTGGGAGGCCTACGGCCAGGGCGACATCAACAACGCCCACGACGCAATCGAGGCGGCGGCTCGATACCTATTCCTGCATGGCGCCCGGCGCGACATGGACCGCGCCATCTACGCCTACAACCACGACAGCGACTACGTCCGAGCGATCAACCTCTATGCCCAGCGCATGCGCCAGGACCCCGCCTGGCTGGACCGCCTCTACTTCTGGAACACGCTCGGCTAGGCATCTCGGGCGGCGGGTTCGCCGCCGACGCCACCCGCTCCGGGTTGGGACAATGGATCCGTGCTGGGTTCCCATGGCAACGGCGATGCGCTCGGTACCTGGCTGCTGCTGATGTTCGCGGCCGGGATCGCCTGCACCGGGGGTGGTTTGCTCGCCGTGACCGGAAGGTGGCGCAGCTGGTACCGGCCGATTGAATCGCCCATCCGCTATGCCCCCCTGGCGGGGATTCCATTTGGCGTCGGCTGCCTCATCGAGACGGCGGCCACCCTGCTCCCGCTCTCCGTGACGATTCGGCAGGTCGTGGCAATCGGGCTGCTCGTCTGCCTGCTTGCCTCAGCCCTCCTTTTCCTTCGCTTTCCCGCCCGCCTCCGGCCGGCCTGGATCCGCCAGGTTGACGCGGCCGCGCTGTCCAGCAACCGCACCGGCGGGGATGGAGCGGTCTCCCGATAGTGCCTCGATTGCCGACGCCGGAGGCTGCCCGCTGGCGCCTGGTCGCGGCGCCGCTGGCCGGGTTGCTCCTCGCCGGGTGCTCCACGGTGACGAACCACGCATCGCCGGCCGCCGCCTCAAGCCCGCGCCCGCAGAGCTCGACCGCGCCATCCCAGGCCATCTCGGGCTCGGGATTCGATCCTGAACACGTCGCCGAGGTGCTCGGACCGGCCGTCGGAATGGTGATCGTCCGGAGCGGCAAATCGACCAGCGAGGGCAGCGCCTTTGTCATCGGCCACTCCGGCAATGAGAGCTACATGGTCACCAACAACCACGTCGTCGCCTCCGGCGGAAGGATCCAGGTCCTGATGCTCGACGGGCATCATTACCCGGCCCAGGTGAAGGGCGCCGACCCCCGCGGCGATATCGCTGTCCTGACCGTTCCCGATGCGACACTGCCGGTGGCCGTCTGGGCCGACTCGTCAAAGCTGCACGTGGGGCAGCGAGTGGTTGCGATCGGCAGCCCGCTCGGCAACCAGGGCTCGGTGACCAGTGGGATCATCTCGGCCCTGCACCGAACCATCACGGCGGGGGGAACCGTGGCCGGCCCGAGTGAGCGGCTGCCGGACGTCCTGCAAACTGACGCCGCCATCAATCCCGGCAACAGCGGCGGCCCGCTGGCCGACGGCGACGGCCACGTCGTCGGGGTGAACACCGCCACCGAACGCGGAGCCTCGAACGTCGGCTTTGCGATTCCCAGCTCACTGGCCCGACGGATCGCTGAAGCCCTGATCGCCGGCCGCAAGCCGGGCCACCCCTTCCTCGGCGTCAGCTTCATCGACGAGGCGGAGGCCCTCGCCGGCGGCGTGGACTTTCCCGGCTACGGCGTGCTGGTGAGGGAGGTGGTGCCTGGCTCGGCGGCCGACCGGGCAGGCGTCAAAAGCGGCGATGTGATCCAGAAGGTGGGCGGTCTCGAGCTGCGGAACGGGCAGACTCTGGGCGGCCTGCTCCAACTTCACGATGTCGGCGAGCGCGTCAGGCTGACCGTGCTCAGAGGTGGCCGGGTGCTGGAGCTCGACTGCGTCCTCGGCGACCTGCCCGCCAACCCGTGAACCTGGCCGCCGCCCTGGCGGCCGCGGCTGACCTGGAGACCCCTCTCGCCGTCAGGGATGACGAGGCGATGGAGAAAAACCTGGCCCGGATGGCCCGCCTGGCGGCCAATGCCGGCCTTGGCCTGCGCCCCCACGCCAAGACGCACAAGAGCGTCGGGGTGGGCCGGCGCCAGATTGAGCTGGGCGCAACGGGACTCACCGTCGCCACGCTCCAGGAGGCCGAGGTGTTTTCCGGCGCGGGCGTCACGGATGTGGTCATCGCCCACCCGCCGGTCGGGCGGGCCAAACTTGCCCGGCTGGCTCACCTCTCCGAGCGCGTGGAACGGTTGGCCGTCGCGATCGATGACGTCGGCCTGGCCGGCGCCCTGCCGCCGCGGGTCGAGGTCCTGTGGGAGGTGGACACCGGCTTGCACCGAGTTGGCACCGCTCCCGGCGAACCCACCCGTGCGGCCGTGGCCGCGCTGGTCCGGTCGATCGGCCAGCAGCGCTTCCGCGGTCTCCTCACCCACGGCGGCCACGCCTACCGGGCCGTCGGCGCGGCCGAGCGCCAGGCCGCCGCCGCGCACGAATCGGTCAGCCTCGCCGAGACCGCCGCCCGGCTCCGGCACGACGGCATCGAGGTGCGCGAGGTGAGCATCGGCTCCACTCCCACCGCCGAGTACGCCGGCCAGTTCGAGGGAATCACCGAGATGCGCCCGGGGACCTACGTCTACGGTGACGCGGGCCAGGTCGCCTTGGGCAGCCACCTCCTAGAGGACTGCGCCGTGGCGGTGATCGCAACCGTCATCTCCGCTCCGGCCGCCGATCGCTGCGTGCTCGACCTGGGCTCGAAGTCGATCTCAGCGGATCGACTCGTGGCGGCACTGAACGGTTACGGGATCGTGCTCGGTCATCCTCACCTGACGGTCGCCAGGCTGAGCGAGGAACACGCGGTGCTGACCGCCGAGACCCGGACCGGACTGGGGGTCGGGGATCGGGTGGTGGTGATCCCGGCGCACGTCTGCACCACGGTGAACCTGCATCCCTACCTGCTCGCTTTCAACGCCGCCGGCGCAGCGAGGTGGGATCCGGTGGCGGCGCGCGGCTGGCGCTGAGCGCTCGTCGCGCCCTCAATTAAGGCGCTTTTCGCGCCTTAGTTAATGCGCTTTTCGCGGCCTAGTTAATGCGCTTTCGCGGCCTAGTTAATGCGCTTTTCGCGCCCTTAGTTAATGCGCTTTTCGCGCCCTTGCCACTCGCGGTCGCGAAGGATGAACTTCTGGATCTTTCCCGTCGAGGTCTTGGGCAGCTCACCGAACTCGACGTATCGCGGTGCCTTGAAGTGGGCGATCCGGCCCCGGACGTGTTGGATGATGTCGTCGGCGGTCGCCTGCTGGCCGGGTTTGAGCACTACGAAGGCCTTCACAACCTCTCCCCATTTCTCGTCGGGCACCGCGATGACCGCGCACTCCATCACCGCCGGGTGCGTGGCGACCGCCTGCTCCACCTCGATCGTTGAGATGTTCTCCCCGCCCGAGATGATGATGTCCTTCTTGCGATCGCGCAGCTCGATGACACAATCCGGGTGCATGACGCCGACATCGCCGGAATGGAACCAGCCGCCGCGAAAAGCCTGCTCGGTCGCCTCCTCGTTGGCGAAGTAGCCCTTCATGACCGCGTTGCCGCGCATCACCACCTCACCCATCGTCGAGCCGTCCGCGGGCACGTCGTTCATCTCCTCATCGACCACCCTCACATGGCCGGCGAGGTGGTTGGGAAAGCCCTGGCGGGCCCGCAGCCGCGCCCGCTCCTCGGCGGGCAGCTCGGCAAAGCCCGGCGTGGGGACGTTGACTGTGAAGGGGCCATAGGTCTCGGTCAGGCCGTAGACGTGCTCCAGCTGGAATCCCAGCTCGGCCATCTGCGTGATGATCGTCGGGCTCGGCGGCGCGCCTGCCACCAGCAGCCTGACGGGCTTGTCCAGCTTCTTTGCGTTGGGATCGTTCACCAGCATGATCAGCACCGTCGGCGCCGCGCAGAAGGCTGTGATCTCACCCCGCGAGAAGAGATCCCAAACCTCCGCCGGATCGATCTTCGGTATGCAGACCGAGCGGCAGCCCATGGCCGCCATCGCCCAGGTCAGGGTCCAGCCGTTGCAGTGAAACATCGGCAGCGTCCACAGG
>CAXMLP010000489.1:0-2471 GCA_964194225.1 uncultured bacterium
GCCGGGAGCCGAGGCGGACCTACGCCTGCCTGAGGCGGCTCGCCCCGCCCCCGGCGCCGAGTCCGGGCCGGCCGGCGTAACCATCTCCCGCGAAGGAGTGCCGGCCAAGGGCGAGGAGATCCTCACGGTCAACTTCGGCCCGCATCATCCCTCCACCCACGGCGTGCTGCGCCTGATCGTCGACCTGGACGGCGAGACGATAAGGAAGATCCGGCCGGTCATCGGTTACCTCCACACTGGCATCGAGAAGACTGCCGAATCGCTTCGCTACCAACAGGTGGTGACGGTCACCGACAGGCACGATTACCTCTCCCCTCTCTTCAACAACCTCAGCTACGCGCTGGCGGTCGAGAAGCTCCTGGGAGTCGAGGTTCCGCCGCGTGCCCAGGCGCTGCGGGTGATCATGTGCGAGCTCTGCCGGATCTCGTCCCACATGATCTGGCTCGGCACCAGCGGTCTCGAGATGGGCGCGATCTCGATGCTCTGGTACTGCCTGCGCGAGCGGGACAAGGTCCTGGACCTCAATGAGGAGATCTCCGGCTTCCGCATGCACACCTCGTACATCCGGCCCGGTGGGGTGTTCGCCGACGCCACCCCGCGCTTCATCGAGATGCTCGACCGGTTCATCGACGAGTTTCCGGCCAGCGTCGACGAGTACGAGAGCCTGCTCAGCGACAACCCCATCTTCAAGCTCCGAACGCAGGGCATCGGTTACCTGTCTCGGGAGGACGCCCTCCAGCTGGGTCAGACGGGCCCGATGCTACGCGGCTCGGGCGTCAGCTGGGACCTGCGCAAACAGGTCCCCTATTCGGGCTACGAGAAGTACGACTTCGAGGTGCCGGTGGAGACGGCCGGCGACTGCTACGCCCGGTATCGGGTCCGGATGCGCGAGCTGCGCGAGTCCGTGAAGATCCTTCGCCAGGCCCTGGAGTCACTGCCGGAAGGACCTGTCAACGTCGACGACCGCAAGCTGCTGCCGCCCCCCCGCGAGGAGCTGGAGACCTCGATGGAGGCACTGATCCACCATTTCAAGCTGTTCACCGAGGGCTATTCGCCCCCCGCCGGTGACTCCTACGCGGCTGTCGAGTCGGGCCACGGCGAGAACGGGACCTACCTGGTCTCCGATGGCACCCACAAGCCGCGGCGGGTCAAATTCCGGAGCGCCAGCTTCGTCAATCTGCAGTCCACCGAGCGGATGGCTCTCGGCGGCATGATCGCGGACATGATCGCCATCATCGGGACGATCGACGCGGTCATGGGAGACGTCGACCGGTGAGCCTTGATCCTCGCCGCCTGCCGACGACCGGTGCCGCCAGCGGGCCGGTGCTGCCGATGCACCGGGCAAGCCGCGATGAGGGCGCCCGCGTCTCCGACCACGTCCTCGCCGAGATCAGGCAGCTCCCCAAGCGCTTCCAACCGGGAGCACGCTCCGCTGTGATGCCGGCGCTCGACCTGGTCCAGGAGGAGATCGGTTACCTGACTCCCGCCGCGATGGGCCAGGTGGCGCAGGCCCTCCAGCTCGACCCCGGCTACATCGAGGGGGTCGCCACCTTCTACTCCCTCTTCCACCTGGAGCCGATCGGGCGGCATCACTTCTACGTCTGCAATAACCTCAGCTGCCAGCTCCGCGGCGCGGAGGAGATCCTGGACCACCTGAAGGCGCGGACCGGGGTCAGCGAGTACGGCGAGGTCACAGCCGACGGCCAATTCAGCTTTGAGCCCGTGGAGTGCCTGGGGGCGTGCGAATACGCGCCCGTGATGCGCTACCAGCACCGTTTCCATCGTGAGCTGACTGCCGAGATCATCGACAAGATCCTCGATTCGGCTGCGGCCCCCGCGAGCGGAGCGGAATCGCCCGCTGCCGACCGCCCGCCCCCGTCCCCGGCTCCCCGCCCGACCCGAACCCGCAGGCGCGCCGATGGCTGAGCTTCGGGGCAGCTTCGGACCCGCTCCCGACCATGTGCTGACCCGCTGGTTCGGCACCGAAAATCTCGCCAATATCGACGTCTACGAGAAGCAGGGCGGCTACTCCTCCTGGGAGAAGGCGGTCACTCGCATGGCGCCGGCGGAGATCACGACCGAGGTCAAGGTGTCCGGTCTTCGGGGGCGGGGCGGGGCCGGTTTCCCGACCGGAACCAAGTGGGGCTTCATGCCGCCACCCGATGGCGGCCCGCGGTTCGTGGTGGTGAATGCGGACGAGAGCGAGCCGGGCACGGCCAAGGATCGCTACCTCATGGAGAACAACCCCCACCAGCTCGTTGAGGGGATCCTGATCGCCTGCCGGGCCGTGGCAGCCCAGCAGGCCTGGATCTATATCCGGGGCGAGTACGACCTGCAGCACTCGCTAATCCAGACAGCGATCGACCAGGCGCGCCAGCGGGGTTTCATCGGGCCGCGGCCATTCGGGGTCGACCAGCCGGTCGACATCCAGATGTTTCGCGGCCACGGCGCCTACATCTGCGGCGAGGAGA
>CAXMLP010000490.1:0-10263 GCA_964194225.1 uncultured bacterium
TTCCAGCACTGGCTCTACACCAGCCCCGACGGCGCCGATGCCGACGCCCGCGATGCCGAGTGGCTCCGGCTCCGCCGGCGTTTCGAGAAGGGAATCGACTACTCCGGGCTGGAGCCGGAGTGGACAGCGCGCTGGTACCAGCAGCTGCACATCTTTGAGGTGCCGTTCTACTACATCGAATACGGAATCGCCCAGCTCGGTGCGCTACAGATCTGGCGCAACGCCCGCGTCGATCAGCGTTCAGCTGTCGAGGCGTATCGCCGGGCCATCGGCCTCGGGGCCACCCTGCCCCTGCCCGAGCTCTACGCGGCAGCCGGGATCAAGCTGGCGTTCGACGCGGCGACCATCGGCGAGCTCGTGCAGATGGTGGAGAAGGAGCTTGAGAGCCTCGACGCATGACCGAGTCCCGGTTCCCGGGCGCTGGAGCACTGCCTCTTAACAGCCCTCCTTTTCGTCACCTCTACGTCCACTTACCGTTCTGCCGGCACAAGTGTGGTTACTGCGACTTCAACGCCTACGCCGGCCTCGATGGCTTGATCGAGCCTTACGTCGATTCGCTCTTGCGCGAACTTGGATGGGCACGCGATCACTTTCCCTTTGGCTCGCTCGACACCGTCTACTTCGGTGGCGGAACGCCGGGCCTCATCCCCGCCGCGACGTTCGAACGGCTGATGAGGGGCATTGCGACGGTCTTCAAGGTCGGCGCCAAGGCAGAGGTCACACTGGAGGCCAACCCAGCCTCAACCGACAGCGAGAAGCTCAGGGCCTGGCGCGCATCGGGGGTCAATCGGCTGAGCATCGGCGTGCAGGGCTTCGATCCGCGCGTGCTGTCAGTGCTGGAACGCAGAAGCGACGGCGCTCAGGCTCGCCGGGTGGTCGGGGAGGCGAGGGCGGCGGGCTTCGACAATCTCAGCCTCGACCTCATCTACGGCGTTCCCTACCAAACGGTCGACTCCTGGAGTCAAACCCTGGCCCAGGCGATCAACCTGGCCCCCGAGCACCTGTCGTGCTACTGCCTGACCCTCGAAGAGGGCACCCTGCTGCAACGGCGAACCCGCAAAGGATTGCTGCCCGAGGTCGTGCCCGACGCGCAGTGGGAGTTCCTCGCGAGGTGCCAGTCAGAGCTCACTTCCGCCGGCTTCCATCGTTACGAGGTTTCCAGCTGGGCCCGTCCCGGGTCGGAGTCCCGGCACAACCAGTCCTACTGGGAATGCCGGCCGGTCTATGGGGCAGGCTGTGGCGCGCACTCCTACGTGAGGTCGGGCGACTCGGCCTGGCGCTGGTGGAACGTGGCCAGGCCGCAGGCCTACATCGCCTCCGAGACCTTCATCGAAGATGGCGAGCAGCTCGATCCCCGTCAGACCGCAGCTGAACGGGTCATGCTCGGGTTGCGGACCACCGCCGGGCTGGCACCGCCTCCCGGATTCGAGGTCGAGCTCGATCGGCTCATTTCGGCCGGGCTGCTCGACCGCGTCGGCAAGCGGGTGCGGCCCACCCAGCGCGGCCTGGATCTTCACAACCAGGTCGCCCTCGCCGTTCTGTAGACTGCCGGCCTGCTTCCCGGAGTGGGCCGGCGCCGGCTCCCCGTCAGAGTCGGCGGGGGGACTTCTCGAGTTGGCCGTCCTCCGCTACGATTGGCAGTCGAGGAGGGTGACTGCTAATCGAGCCTCGCAAGCGTTCAATCCTGAAGGCGGTCGTCCACGAGTTCACAGGTAGCGCCGTCCCGGTCGGCTCGCAAGCGCTGGTCAGCCGCTACTTTCTGAACCTGAGTGCGGCCACGGTTCGGAACGAGCTCAGCAACCTCGGCGATCTTGGCTACCTGATCCAGCCCCACACCTCGTCGGGGAGGATTCCGACCGACCAGGGTTATCGCTACTTTGTCGACTTCCTGATGGACTCGGAGTCGCTGAACCCGCAGGTCAACGACTACATCACCGAGCAGGTTCGCACGGCGCCCGCCGACGGGCAGGCGTTCGTCGAGCGGGTGGCAATGGTGGTGGCGACTGTTACCAAGAATGCGTCGGTGGTCACCGCACCCCACGGTCCCCGCGCACGGGTCAAGCACCTGGACCTGGTCTCGCTGGAGCCGCAGGCGGTCCTTCTCATCCTTCTCGTCGAGGGCAATCTCCTTCGCCAGCAGGTGATCGAGTTGAGCCAACCGTTGGATCAGGCGGGTCTCTCCCGGCTCTCATTGCAGATCCTGGAGGGTCTTGCGGGACAGGACAGGGAGGCGGTCAACCGCCGGATCCAGCCACTGCCGGCCGGGGCGGAAAGGGACGTTCTGCAGCGGGTGCACGATCTCCTCGATCAGTTCGAGCAGGGGGCGGAGACGCTTGTCGTCCACGATGGCGTGCGCAACCTTCTGAAGCAGCCCGAGTTTGCCGACTCCAACCACCTTCAGGACGTCCTCGAGGTGCTCGAGGAAAGCCGACATCTATCGGCCCTCCTGCGCGAGCTGATCGGAGAGTCGGATCTTCAGGTGGTGATCGGGTCAGAGAACCTGACCGAACAGCTGCGGTCGTGCACGGTGGTGCTGACAACCTACGGTCCTTCCGGGCGACTCAAGGGCACCCTTGGTGTCGTCGGTCCCACTCGGATGCAGTACGGTCAGATCGTCGGGCGGCTGGGCGCCGTCGCCAGGGCCGCCAGCCAGCGCATGGCAGAAATGTCGGCGTGAGCCTTCGACGTCGCGATTAGCGAAGCCCCTTCCCGGTAAGAATTAACCAGATATGACGACAACGGCAGACCTTCGCGCCAAAATCGAGCAGCTCGAGGCTGACGCCCAGGAGGGTGTCGCGAGGTACCTCCGCCTGGCGGCGGACTTCGACAACTTCAAAAAGCGAATGCGGCAGGAGCAGGCGGAAACGCTCCAGCACGCCAACGCCGACTTGATCGGGAAGCTTCTTCCGGTCGTGGACAACTTTCATCGGGTCCTTGAGAGCGCCCCGGTGGATGTTGACGATGCCTGGCTGAAGGGCATCCAGCTGACCCTGCAGCAACTCGATGAGCTGCTGGCTGCCCAGGGTGTGTCCGCCATCGAGGCCATTGGGACCCCCTTTGACCCCAGCCTCCATGAGGCGATCGGACATGAGGAGTCGGACGACCATCCCGAGGACACGGTGGTGACCGAGGTCCGAAAGGGTTACCGGCTGCACGATCGGGTGGTTCGCCCGGCGCTGGTTAGGGTGGCTCGACCGGTTGGCGGTTAAGCGGGACTTCTACGAGATCCTGGGGGTCTCCCGGGATGTTTCGCCGGAGGAGCTCAAGCGATCGTTTCGCAAGCTCGCCATGGATCTGCACCCGGATCGGAATCCAGGTGACAGCGAGTCGGAGGCCAGGTTTAAAGAGGCGGCTCAGGCCTACCAGGTGCTGTCGGACCCAGAGAAGCGGCGGTCATATGACATGTTCGGCCACGCTGGAGTAGGGGGTGGTGGCGCCGAGGGATTTGAGGGTTTCGGCTTCGGCGACATCTTCGACGCCTTCTTCGGTGGTGGCTTCAACGGCAGGGGCCAGAGCCGGACGGTGCGCGGCTCCGACCTGCGCTACGACCTCGGGATCACCTTCGAAGAGTCTTACCTGGGCGTCGAAAGGGAGATTGATGTACCCCGCCTCGTCACCTGCGATAAGTGTTCCGGGAAGGGAGCCGAGCCCGGCTCGCAGGTTGAAACCTGCGGTCCGTGCGGCGGCAGTGGCCAGATCCGCCGTGCCGCCCAATCGATCTTCGGACAGGTGGTGAACGTCGTCGCCTGCCCCACCTGTCGAGGGGAAGGGCGCCTGGTCAGAAATCCCTGCACGCAGTGTCGCGGTGAGGGTCGGGTTGAGCGCAGCAAGCGGCTCATGCTTCGGATTCCCGCCGGGGTCGACACCGGGTCGCAGATCCGGCTCACCGGAGAGGGTGAAGCCGGACTCCGCAATGGCGCACCGGGCGATCTCTACGTGGTCATTCGCGTCAAGCCACATCCGCACCTCGCGAGGCGGGACCAGGATGTCATCTACGAATTGAAGGTGAACATGGTGCAGGCGGCGGTTGGCGACCGCATCCAGGTGCCCACTGTCGATGGGCCGGTTGAAGTTTCGATTCCGCCCGGCACTCAGTATGGCCAGACCTTCCGGCTGACTGGCAAAGGCATTCCCCATGTCCGAACCGGACGCCGGGGAGACCAGTTCGTTGTTGTCCAGGTAGTTGTGCCAAAGGATCTCACCGGCAAGCAGAAGGACCTGCTCAAGCAGGTTGGTGGGCTGACGGGCAGACCGGAAAAGGTCGCCAAGGGCTTCTTCGAGAAGCTGCGCCAGGCGATCAGTCTCGACTGATGCACCGGCTCCTCGCCCACTTGGTGTGGAACAAACCAGGCCGGCATTACGTTATAACTGGCGACTTCATAACTGGCGACTTCCACAATGAGCAGACACACAATCGACCTCGAACTCACTCGGGCGGAGGTCGAAGTCCGCGAGCTCGAGGCTCGACTCCGGGTTGTCCCCATGAATGACGGCGCCCTGCTGACGGCCCTCGAGCGCGCCCTCGCCATCAAGAAGGACCGCCTGCTCAGGCTCCGCTCGCAACACGAGGCCTGACCTCACTCGGCGACCGGCTGAGGCGCTGCCGACCAGCGCGAGCCCGCAGCGCTGTGTAACCATCGGCGAATGAGTTCGACCGCGTTTCTCGTCACGGGTGGTGGGGGGCAATTGGCAAGGGACCTGGCCGCGCGATTGCCCGCCAGCCACGCACCTGACCGCCGCGAGCTGTCGATCACTGACCTCGCTGCTGTGCGATCGGCACTTGCCAGGACTGGCGCCCGGACCGTCTTCAACTGCGCTGCCTTCAACGGGGTCGATCAGGCCGAGTCGGCCGCTCAGGAGGCCTTCGCCGTGAATGCCCAGGGTGCCGCCAATGTCGCCCGTGCCTGCCGGGAGGCCGGAGCTAAACTCGTTCACTACTCCACCAACTTCGTCTTCGACGGCATCTCGGCGGAGCCCTACTCCGAGCTTGATGTCCCGGAGCCGACCAGCGTCTACGGGCGCTCCAAGCGAGAGGGCGAGATGCGGGTGTTGGACGAACTGCCGGAAGCTCTCGTCATTCGCAGTGCGGGACTTTTCGGGCACCAAGGGTCCGCCATCAAAGGCGGCAGCTTTCCCGATCGAATCGTAGCGCGCGCGAGAGAGGGCCAGCCACTCAGGGTCGTCGACGATCAGTTCCTGAATCCCACCTACACCGGCCACCTCGCGACTGCGAGCATCGGTGCTCTCGAGGCCGGCGTCACCGGGGTCGTCCATCTCGTCGCCGAGGGTTGCTGCTCATTTCACGAATTCGCGACCGAGGTTCTCGCCATCGCCGGAATCCTGGCCTCCATCGCACGGGTCAAGACTGAGTCGGCGGCGGGGATTGCCGACCGCCCTCGCAATGGGTGCCTGCGGTCGGTTCGCAGGCCGGCGCTTCCATCCTGGCAGGAGGGGCTGGCTGCGTTCTGGGCCTCGCGCCCGAGCGGGTGACTCCTCCCGGCTGCCGAGCTGATCAGTGGCCGGTGGTGTATCCGCGGATGTAGGCGACCACCACGATCCAGCAGGCAGCCGCCATGAAGACAGCCTCGCGATCGCGGCCGCCGCGGCTGGAGTAGAAGTAGATACCGGGCAGGAAGACA
This sequence comes from uncultured bacterium, assembly GCA_964194225.1. Taxonomy (GTDB): domain Bacteria; phylum Chloroflexota; class Dormibacteria; order Dormibacterales; family Dormibacteraceae; genus CAXMLP01. The sequence continues at coordinate 5,640 of CAXMLP010000490.1, forward strand.
ATCGCGAAGATGCCATACACAACATGAAGAAGGTTGCGCGGATGGAGGCCGAGGCTGAAGGTGACGACCCCGGCAAGGCCCTGTACGACGGTCAGCCCGGCGAGGATGAGGTAGGTGGAGCGAAAGCCGCCGCTGAGCGCGCGGTGGCGCACGTATTGGTAAGAGCCCCAGATGCCCAGAACAACCGACAACAGGACCAGGGCAAACGCCAACCTGACATGGAGGAAGGAGGCGAGCGTCGTCACGGGGTCAGCCTAGTGGAGCGACATCCGCTCCGCGGAATCGCCTCAGCGGAGCCCGAGCAATCCTCCGACGGCGACAACGAAAAGGCCAGCCGAGCCGGCGACCCAACCGGCAGCTTCAGCAGCGGAGTGGAGCCGAGCCCGCCGGCGACTGCTCTCGTAGCGGCGCACGCGAGTTGAGAGAGGAAGGATCTTGGGTTCGGGCCGCTTTGTCACCTGGTCGAGTTCTCCGTGGTCTTGATGGATAGTTGATTGACTGAATTGATGATAGTGGAAAAGGATGATTTTCGCTGCCCCTCGAGTGCTTTCCATGATCTCGTTCGTTAACGCAGCGCGGGCACCGATCCGGGCCGCCTGGGTGCGCCGGCTGCTCGCCGCCGCTGCCTCACTGCCTGAGGTGGCCGCTCGGTTGCCGGGGCCTCGTTGGTCGGCGAATCTCCGGGTCGGTGGTGACCGCGAGCTTCGCCGCCTCAATGCTCGATTCATGGCTGCCGACCACGCGACCGACGTTCTCTCCTTCCCCTCGGGCGACACTGGCGGCGGCTTTCTGGGCGACCTGGTGATCTCGTGGCAGGCGGTTGTCCGGCAGGCTGGCGAATTCAACCACCCGGCTGAGGCAGAGTTCGCCCTGCTTGCCGTTCATGGCTTTCTCCATCTGCTGGGGTGGGATCACCCGACGCGGCGGGAGGCGGCCGAGATGGACCGAATCCAGATGCTGGCGCTCGAGGCCGCGGGGCTCCGGGTCGGCGCGGGCCGCCTCTTGGACGCGCCCTCGCGCGGGTAGGCTTAACCCGCGTGAGCGCCGGAGCCGCGGCCGGGCCGCGGGGTTAGGGCGTCCATTTCGCGCGCCCTCAAACAGGAATATGCAGAAAATGCAGAAAGACTGAGCTTGGAAAACATCCTCATCGTGGGGCTCGGGAATCCCGGCCCGGAGTACGTCCAGACTCGCCACAATCTGGGCGTCGACTGCGTCACGCAGCTGGCGGCGCGGCTCGGCGTTCGCCTGGAGCGAAAGCGATGGCGGTCGCTGATCGCAACCGCCGACCTCACGCCGGAGCGGCGGCTCTGGCTGGCCTGGCCCCAGACATTCATGAACCTGAGCGGCGGAGCGGTCGCCGCCGCGGTTCGTGACCTGGAGCTGGACATGGCCGCTGTCTGGGCGGTCTACGACGAGCTGGACCTGCCCCTGTGTCGGCTCCGGATTCGAGTCGGCGGGTCAGCGGCGGGCCACAACGGAGTGCAGTCGATCATGAGCTCCCTGCGGGACCATCAATTCGTTCGGTTTCGAGTCGGAATCGGCCGGCCGGTCGGCGACGGCGCCCGCTACGTCCTCGGCAAGTTCAGCAAGCAGGAGGCCGCAGTGGTCGAAGCTGTCCGCGGAGGAGTTGCCGACGCGCTCGAGACCGCCTTGCGGTCCGGGGTTGCGGCGGCCATGGAGGTCTACAACCGTCCGGGATCGTTGGGTTGTCCAGAACAGCCTTGAGCCCGTTCTGGCGCCAGGTCCTCGGCGGACGAGAGCTCAGTGGAAGGACGGTTTCCCGGCTGCCGGTCGGGGCCTGGGCGCTGGTGGCTGGGGCGCTGGTGCGGCAGGCCAAGGCGGAGGGCCGGACGGCGCTCGTCCTGGTTCGTCATCCTGATCGCTTTCTCGCTGAGCTCCGGCCCTGGCTGGCGGGCACCCCGCCGACCTACCTGTTTGCCGAGCTGGCGACCTCTCCCCTGGACCGTCCCCCGGCCGTGGACCCCGCCGTCAGCTCGCGGCTTGAAGCTCTCGCCGCCCTCGCAACCGGCGAGCCGGCGGCGGTTGTCAGCTCACGCCGAGCCGCCCTCCGACCCACCGTGTCGCCCGAGTTGCTCGAGGCCACCACGGCCGAGCTTGTCAAGGGTGGTCAGACCAGCCTCGAGGATCTCACCGCCCGGCTCGTCGAATTGGGCTACTCGCGCGAGGCTCTGGTCGAGGAGCCTGGCCAATTCTCGGTTCGCGGCGGGATTCTCGACGTTTTTCCCGCCGCCGGTAGGGCGCCCGTCCGAGCCGAGCTGTTCGGAAACGAGGTCGACAGCCTGCGGATCTTCGATCCCACCAACCAGCGCTCGGTCATGCCGGTACCGCGCGTCACGATCCGGCCCGGCCGTGAGCTCGTCCTGGGCCCCGCCCGGGGTGCGGCTGCGGCAGCCCGCCTCCGCAATGGCGCAGGCCTCAGCGGGCTGCGGGCAGACGTCCTGGGCGATTGGGAGGACGAGCTGGCTCGCCTGGCGACCGGCTCGACCTTCGCAGGTGTGGAGTTCTTCGCCGCCTACGTCGATCCCACCCTCGCTTCCCTCTTCGACCACCTCCCGAAGGACGCCCTCGTCATCGATTTCGAACCAGGCAGGCAGCTCTCCGAGGTCCGCGAGATGGAGAAAGAGTTTCTCGCCCTGGCGGACGCTGAGGCAGCCGACGGCGAGCTGCCCCGCCGGTTCAACCTGGCGATGGTGCCCTCGGATCGCCTGACAGCCCGCGCCTGGCAGCGCGTTTCAATCAGCAGTGGAGAGGATGAAGGGGGTATCGACCTCGGCTGGTCGCAGCCCGAGGTCCTGGTCCGGCGGCCGACGGCACTGGCCGACATCGCTCGCCAGGGGGCGGTGGTTATTGCCACCGAGCAGACCGCCCGACTGTCGGCCCTGCTAATGGAGTCGGGGATTGAGGCAGCCGCCGAGCTTGACCTGGATCTCGACAGCGAGGTAGCCGCCGGCCTCCACCATTGCGAGGCTGACCTTCCGACCGGGGTCGCCAACGCCGAATTGGGCTTCACACTGCTCACCGACCACGAGCTGTTCGGCCGGGTGCGGCGCCCCGTCGTGCGGCGTGGCGGGCCGGGCCGAGGTATGCCTACGGTCACGCTCGAGTTCCAGCCGGGGGAGCTCGTGGTGCACGTGGATCACGGCGTCGCGCGCTTCCACGGGATGCGCATCAAAGAGCTCGATGGCACAGAAAGGGAGTACCTCGAGCTCGAGTACGCGGAGGGGGACCGGCTCTTCGTGCCGGTTGAGTTCCTCGACCGGATCCAGAAGTTCCTGGGTGGGGGAGAGAGTGATCCGGCCCTCAACCGTCTCGGGACGGGCGCCTGGGAGAAAGCTCGAGGCCGGGCAAAAAAACTCGTGGAGGACATCGCCGACGATCTCCTGAAGTTGTATGCGGCGCGGGAAGCCAAGCCGGGGTTTGCATTTGAGCCGGACACCCCCTGGCAGGCCGAGCTGGAAGCGTCTTTTCCATATGAGGAGACGCCCGATCAGCTGGCTGCCATGGCCGAGATCAAAGCCGACATGGAGGCTGAAAAACCGATGGACAGGCTGCTCTGCGGCGACGTCGGTTTCGGTAAGACTGAACTGGCTTTGCGCGCCGCTTTCAAAGCGGTCCAGAGTGGCAAGCAGGTCGCGATGCTGGTGCCGACGACGATCCTCACCCAGCAGCACTTCCTGGTTTTCAAAGACAGGCTCAAGGCCTACCCGGTCGAGGTGGCGATGCTGTCTCGGTTTGCCTCGGAGGCCGAAGAGGCGGCGGCCCTGGCGGGAATCAAAGCGGGCACCGTGGACATCGTCATCGGCACTCACCGAGTGCTCCAACGAGACGTTCGGTTCAAGCGTCTGGGGCTGGTGATCATCGATGAGGAACAGCGGTTTGGAGTGGTCCAGAAGGAGCGCCTGAAGCGGATGCGGGCCAATGTTGACGTCCTCACGCTGAGCGCCACACCGATTCCCCGCACGCTGCACATGGCCGTGGCGGGCATCCGCGACATGAGCGTCATCCAGACGCCACCCGAAGATCGGCAGCCAATCAAGACCTACGTCACTTCCGATGAGGATGAGCTCGTTCGCCAGGTCGTCGAACGAGAGCTTGACCGCGGTGGCCAGGTCTATTTCCTGCACAACCGGGTCCGCACCATCCAGCGCGCTGCGCAGCGGATCCGTGACCTGGTTCCCGCGGCGCGCGTCACGGTCGGCCATGGCCAGTTGGATGAGGACGACCTGGCTGGTGTGATGGTGGACTTCAACCAGAATCGCTACGACGTGCTCGTCTGCACAACGATCATCGAATCGGGGCTGGACATCCCGAACGTCAACACAATCCTGGTGCAGAACGCTGATCGCTTCGGGCTCTCGCAGCTTTACCAGCTGCGCGGCCGCGTTGGCCGCGCCGGCAAGCGTGCCTACTGCTACCTGCTCTTCGATCCCACCCGCTCCCTGACTGAAGACGCAGACAAGCGGCTTGAAGTGATGTCGGGCCTCCACGAGCTCGGGATGGGCTTCAAGATCGCGCTCCGGGACCTCGAGATCCGGGGCGCAGGCAACCTGCTCGGCTCCGAACAGCACGGCGCGATCGCCGCGGTCGGCTTCGAGATGTACGT